>DASZON010000348.1:0-32145 GCA_035550755.1 Actinomycetota bacterium
CCACACGCCACACCGGTTCACGCCCTACCTCTCGCTCCCCGTGGGAGCACGCGCCTTCGCGCTGTTCTCGGCAAGCAAGGCCTTCAACCTCGCCGGACTGACCTCGGCCGTCGCGCTGGCGGGCGACGAGGCCCAGCGCGAGCTCGCCGCGATGCCGCACGAGGTGGCCTACGGGGCGAGCCACCTCGGTGCCATGGCGCAGGCGGCGGCGCTCCAGGACGGCGACGAGTGGCTGGCGGCGCTGCTGACCGGGCTCGACAGCAACCGGCTGCTCCTGCGTGACCTGCTGGCACAACACCTCCCCGACGTCGGCTACCGGGTCCCGGAGGGCACCTACCTCGCCTGGCTCGACTGCCGCCGTCTGGGCCTCGGCGACGACCCGGCAGCCGTCTTCCGCGAGCGCGCTCGCGTCGCCCTGAGCCCGGGCCCGGACTTCGGCACCGGCGGCCTGGGCCACGCCCGGCTGAACTTCGCCACGTCTCCCGCGATCCTCACCGAGGCTGTGGAGCGGATGGCCGCGGCCTGCCGTGCTCGTGGGCCAGGCGCTCGAGTCGGCGGCTCTGGCGCAGCGCCTCCGGGAGCTCCGTAGGCGCCTGCGGACCCGGGCTCTCGTGGATGGCCCTGAAGAAGCGGCCCTTGGTGACCTCGGCCGCAACGACGTAGAGCGTCGTGATGAGGAGCAGGGTGGCCATGACCTCGGCCGGCAGGGGCACGAGGCCCAGCCAGTCGCTCAGCGGGGAGACGAAGGGCAGCACGACCGTGAGCCCGGCCACGAGGAGGGACGTGCCCAGGAGCCACCGGCTCGGCCTGCTCCGGTAGGCCCGGCGTTGCGTGCGCAGCACGAAGAGCACGGCCAGCTCGGTCAGCGCGGAGCCCACGAACCACGCGGTGCGGAACAGCGGTGCGCCGGCGTGGAAGACCTGGAGCAGCACCGCGAAGGTCAGGAGGTCGAAGCCGCTGCTGAGGAGACCGAACACCACCATGAAGTCCCTGACGTAGCGCATGTCCCAGCGGCGTGGATGCGCCACCTGCTCCGGGTCGACCCGGTCGCCGGCGATCGTCGTGCTCGGCAGGTCGGACAGGAAGTTGAGCAGCAGGATCTGCCGCGGAAGCAGCGGCAGGAAGGGCAGGAACGCGGAGGCCGCTGCCATGCTGAGGGTGTTGCCGAAGTTGGCGCTGACCGTGGTGAAGACGTACTTGAGGGTGTTGGCGAAGGTCTGACGGCCCAGCCGGACCCCCTCCAGGAGCACCCCTAGGTCCTTGTCCAGCAGCACGATGGCGGCGGCGCTCTTGGCCACATCCACGGCGGTGTCGACCGAGATCCCGACGTCCGCCAGGTGCAGCGCGCCGGCGTCGTTGATCCCGTCGCCCAGGTAACCGACAACCGCCCCACTGCTGCGGAGCGCCTGGATGACTCGTTCCTTGTGGAGTGGGTCGACCTCGGCGAACACCCGTGCCTCCTGGGCGGCGAAGACGAGCTGGCGGTCGTCCAGCCGGTCGATCGCGGCGCCGGTCGGCAGCCGGCCGGGGTCGATCCCGACCGCGGCGGCGACCTGGGCGGCCGCCAGGCGGTTGTCGCCGGTGATCATGCGCAGCCCGATGCCGGCGGTGGCCAGGTCGGCGATCACCCGGTCGACTCCGGCCTTGGGCGGGTCCAGGAAGGTCAGGAAGCCGAGGAAGGTGAGCCGCCGCTCGTCGTCCAGGCTGACCAGATCCACGCCGGGCAGGTCGCGTAAGGCGAACGGCTAGGACCCGGAGCCCTGCCTCGCTCAGCTTGCGGTAGCTACCTTCCAGGTCCCCGCGGACCTCGGCCAACGGGACGACCCCCTCGGCCGTCAGGGCGGCGGTGCAGCAGCCGAGCACGGCGCCGAAGGCCCCCTTGGTCAACAGCTGGCGGCCGCCGGGGCTGTCAGCCAGCACTCAGGCGCTTGCGGGTGAAGTCGAACGGCGTCGATCGGGTTGGCGAACCCCCTCTGCAGGGCCGCGTTGCGAGCGGCGACCGCGGCCACCAGTGAGCTGGGCTGCCCGGCGGTGTCCAGGGCGTCCTGCATGGCGTCCAGGCGGCGCACGATCACCTGCTGGCGGGCCATGCGTCGAGCCCCGGTGGCCAGGCTGACCGCCACGATGGCTGGTAGCAGCTGGGGGGTCAGCCCGACCGCCAGGGCCAAGGGGCGGACCGGGTCGGCCACCGGGCCGGGACAGCACCAGGTTGACCACCAGGATCGCGACGGTGAGGATCGCGGTGACCCGGGCCAGCAGCAGCCCGAAGCGGGTAATGCCCTGCTCCAAGCCGGTCTTGGGCGCGGTCACCTCCAGCCGCCGCGACAGCCGGCCAGGGGCGCGCCGGCGGGGGCGGGGTCGGGGTGCTTGTGGCGCGGGAATGTCTCCCCGGTCAGCGCGGCGTCATCGACCTGCAGGGCGACGGCCTCCAGGACCCGGCAGTCACAGGGGACGATGTCGCCGGCGCGCAGCACGACCACATCGCCGGGAACGACCTCGGCGGGCGTGACCTTGACCAGGGCGCCGTCGCGGCGGACCTCGACATGATCTGGACCAGGCCGAGCAGCCGCTGGACGGCAAGGCTTGCCCGATGCTCCTGCCAGAACCCCAGCAGCCCGCTCAGGGCCACGATGGCCAGGATGATCAGCGCGTCGGCCACGTCCCCCAGCACGATCGCCTGCATGGCCGCGAACAGCAGGAGCAGCACGATCGGGTCGGTGGACTGGCGGGCGAGCAGGGCCAGGCCACCGCTCCGGCGTGGCGGGGCGAGCTGGTTCGGCCCGGAGCGGGCGAGCCGCCGGGCGGCCTCCTCGGCCGACAGCCCGGCGGGGGTCGTCGCCAACTGGTCCAGCAGCTCATCTGCCGGCCGAGCCCAGAATCTGTCAACCACCTCCGGCTCGGTGCCGCGCCAATCGGTGGGTCCGCCGCTCCAAGCGCGTGGCGGTCCGGCATGCTCAGCCTCCAGGGCCGGCCGTGATCGGATGGGGCACGGGGCCGTTCCGAGCCGCAGCCGTCTCGGCTGCGAGGCCCTCATTGTGTCCTCGATTCCTGCTCGACCTCGAGCGGCGGGCGGCGGAGCCCGGCGGGACGCAGCGTCATCAGCAGCACCAGGCCGGCCGGGATCGGGAGCCAGTGGCTGACCAGCCGCCAACCCAGCACACTGGCGGTCGCCACGGCGGCGGGCACGCCCCCGGCCGCCAGGGCCGCGATCGTGGCCGACTCCACCAGACCGACACCGCCAGGCGTGAGCGGCACCGCCGCCGCCCATTGGCCCACCACGTACGCCATCGGCACCCCCCACAACGGCACCCCAGGGCCCAGGGCGGACGTGATGGTGGCCAGCACGGCCAGGTCGAGCAGCCAGTTGGCCGCCGCCCAGCCCGCGGCCTGGCCCAGCAGGCCCGGCTCGCGGGTCAGCTCCCTCAGACCCTCGGCCGCCTGGGCGACCTGCCCTCCGACGGTGGCCGGGTCGAGGCGCCGGCGCAGCCGACCCCGGACGATCAGGGCAGTGGCCCGCTCAGCCACCCTCCCCAGCGCCTGTGGGTGCCGCAAGGCGGGCCGCAGCGCCAGCGCCGCCAGCACCACCATGGCGGCGGCTGTGGTGGCCGGAGGGACGCCCAGGTCGCCCAGCCTGGCCGCGACCACCGCGAGCGCCGCCAGTGACCCTCCGGGCAGGGTGCGGCCCAGCGCGTAGCCGGCCATCGTGGCCCGCTGCAGCAGCCCCCGGCCAACCCGGCGGCCGCCAGCCGCCAGTATGGTGCGCACCAGCTCGCCGTAGGCGAGCAGGCTCGCCGCCTCCAGCGCCAGCACCAGCGGCGCCAACCACCAGCGGCGGGCCCGGGCCAGCGCTCGGCCGCTCGCCTCCAGCCCGGCCAGCTGGGGCAGCAGCAGGTAGGCGGCCAGCGCGATCAGCAGGATTCGCAGGGTCAACCACAGCGCCCGCCGACGAGGACCGCCCTTCCGCCACCCGCGATCGATGCGACCTCCCCTCACCGAGCAGGCGCCCACCCGGGCTGCCGCACGGCCGCGTCCCACCATCCGCCCGAGCCGCGAAGCGATCAGGAACGGTGCGGTTCCCCCCACATTCTGTCAGCGACGCCCTGGGCTGCCTACGTTACTGACGCTGGCAGGAGTGGCCTCTGGCCTGGCGGCACGGCCGCTGCTCAAGGTGTGGTTCGGTACCCATTCGGCTCGGTGGACTGCGAAGACCGGGTCGATCGGCCCTACCTGGACGGCGGCGGCCCGAGTTCAATGTGGGCGAGGTGATCACATGACAGCTGTTGAGGTCGAGACGCAGAGAACCCACGACGTCCAGCGTGATCAGCACACCGGACGGATGCTTCCAACAGCGGTCGCCGTCGCCGGCCTCTGGCTGGCCACGGCGCTGAGCAGCATGTTCGCGCCGGACCTGGTCAGCGCCGCGCAGGACCGCGTGCCCATCGTGGCGATCACGATCTGGATATGGGGAGCGGTGGCCACCGGCTTCGTGCTGTTCGGCGCCGCCTTCCCAGCCCGCGACCGGATGGCGCGATGGGGCCTGCCCGTGGCCGTGCTGGGCATCTGGGGCGCGGTCGCGCTGGTGAGCATCTACGCGCCCACCATCGTGAGCGGCGACGGGACGATCGTCCCGGTCGCCGGGCTGTTCGCGCCGGTCGCCGGCGCCATCGCGACGGGGTATGCGTGCCTGGGGGCCGCTTGGGCGGCGGTGTCGGAGCGACGTCTCTCCTGAACGGGGTCTGGTGGTCCGTCATCTCGCTGGTGGTCTGGGGGGATCGTCCTGGGGCGGCACCACCCTGACCCTGCGGCGTATCGAATGGGCCGCCACCGACCGGCGGACCCGGCCCGAGCGGCCGGCTAGCTCGGCCGGGCCAGCCGCCCGGCGGTGCCATTGGCTCTGTGGGCAGCTGTAAGATTGTCGTCTTCAGCGGTCGACACGAAGGCTGCGCCATGCAGATCCAGCAGTCCAGCCAGGATGGGATGACGGTGCTGATCCTGGCTGGGCCGCTCGACCTGGCCGCCGCCCCCCAGCTGCAGCAGGTCATCCTCAAGCAGCTGGCCCAGCAGCCCCCGGCCATCATCTGCGACCTTGCCGAGGTGGAGGCCATTGATCCGCTGTGCGCACAGGTGTTCAACTCCATCCGCCATCCCGCCTTGGGCTGGCCGAACACGACGCTGGTGCTGTGCGCCCCCCGGCCAAGAGTGGCCGACATCCTCCGTCGCCTTGGGGTGGCCCGACTGTTGGCGATCCATCCGAGCCTGGAGGAGGCGCTGGCCAACGCGCGCGCCCGGCCGCCACGACTGCGGGAGCGGCTGCCGCTGGGACCGGCACCGACCGCCGCGCGGGCTGGCCGGGACTTCGTGCGGCTGGTGTGTGGCCGCTGGGGGCTTGGTGGGCTGGCCGAGCCAGCTGCGCTGGTCGCCAGCGAGCTGATCACCAATGCCGTGGCCCATGCCGGAACGGTCCTGGAGTTGCGCATGGAGCTGCGCCGGTCCCAGCTGCAGGTGGCGGTGGCTGACCAGGACCCGGACCTGGGTGGGGTGCTGGCGGCCAAGGATGGGGACGAGCGCGGCCTTGGGCTGCTGGTGGTGGAGCGGGTGGCGACCGCCTGGGGCGTCCGACGGGAGGGGTCTGGAGGCAAGGTGGTCTGGTGCCTGCTGGCCCTGCCAGCGGCCACCCGGATGGCGGCGTCGGCCCCCTCGGCCGCCGCTCGCCGGGCCGCCGGGCCCGGCTGGCATCGGCAGCTGCCGTCGACGACTCGGCAACCGGCAGCGATAGAGGTTCACCGAGAGGGGCCGATCCCCGAGCCGCGACCGCCAACTGGGGACCGCGAGCAGCTGGCAGCAAGGTTGCTGGCCGAGGTGCTCCAGCCCCTGTTCGGCCTTGGCGTCGAGCTGCAGGCGATCGGCGGGTTGACGCAAGAGGCCGAGGCACGCCGGCGCCTCGAGGGGGCCACCGACGACCTCGACATCATCGTCCGTGACCTGCACGCCGGCCTCCTGGAATCCACGCTCGGCGAGGGCCACCCACGACCCCTGTCCCAGGTCCGTCCCGGCGACCCATCCCCGATCGGGGGCGGCGAGCGTCCTACGGGCGGTCCAGCCGCCTAGGTGGCGCAGGAGGCGCAGCAGGCGCCTGTTCGTCGCTCTGAGTCCGGAGCGGGGACCTTGCCGATGCGGGCCGCTCGGCCCTGGTCGCCGGACGGGCTCGGGCGCACGCTGAGGAGTGTGGGACAGCGTGCTGAACTCGATCAGGTCGCGCTCACGGATGAGAAGCGAGGAAGACCCATGATGGCGAAGCGGGTGCTGGTGCTTGTGTTGGCATTGATTGTGGGGCCGCTGAGTGTTGCCCGGGTGCCGGCGGCCGCGGCGGCGGTGGTCCCGCCCGCGCAGCCGGTCGTGGTGCGTGGCAGCGACTGGTACGTGCGGGACAGCGTGACGAGCGGGATCGCCGACCACACCTTCGCGTATGGCCAGCCCGGAGACTCTCCGCTGCTGGGCGACTGGGACGGCGACGGCGACGCCACCCCCGGAGTGGTGCGAGGCGCAACCTGGTATCTGCGCAACACGCTTGGCAGCGGACCCGCCGACGTCACCTTCGCCTACGGCTACCCTGGCGACTACCCGGTGGTCGGCGACTGGGACGGCAACGGCACCGACACACCGGGGGTGGTGCGCGGCTCGACCTGGTACCTGAAGAACAGCAACGCCAGCCCGGGCATCGCCGACATCAGCTTCGCCTACGGCTACGGCTCGGACCGGCCGGTGGCTGGCGACTGGGACGGCGACGGCCGCTGGACCCCGGGGGTCGTCCGCGGCGCGACCTGGTTCCTGCGCACCAGCAACGACCCGGCCAACCCGGCCACCGTGCCCCCCTTTGCCTACGGTGCGGCCACCGACCAGAAGGTGGTCGGCGACTGGGACGGCGACGGGACGGCCACCATCGGGGTCAAGCGCGGCGGCACCTGGCTGCTGCGCAACTTCAACAGCGCCGGCGGGGTCGACAGCACCATCAACTACGGGCTTGGCTGCGACCTGGGCTTCGCCGGCCCGGGGGCGATCGGCCGGGATCGGGGCGGCAAGGGACTCCCGCCCTCGTTGAAGGGCACCGAGCTGACCAGGCTGGCCACCACCAGCAACCTGGTCGCCCTCACCTTTGACGCCGGCGCCAATGCCGATGGGGTGCCCTCGATCCTCGATTCCCTTCAGCGGACCTGCACCCCGGCAACCTTCTTCCTGACCGGCACCTGGGCCGACCAGTTCCAGAGCCAGGCTCGCCAGATCGCCACCCGCTACCCGGTCGGCAACCACACCTGGAGCCACCCGCACCTGCCGACGCTGCCGGACGCGGCCGTGCGCGACCAGCTCCTCCGGGGCGAGCAGGCCATCCAAGGGGCTACCAGCTATCAGCCAAGGCCGATGTTCCGCTTCCCCTTCGGGGAGCGCGACGCCCGCACGCTTGGGATCGTGAACGGGCTGCGCTACGCCTCCATCCGCTGGACCGTGGACACCCTTGGCTGGAAAGGCACCTCAGGCGGCCAGAGCACCCAGACGGTCGTCGCCCGAGTGCTGGCCAACCTTCAGCCCGGTGAGATCGTGCTCATGCACGTCGGCTCTCATCCGACCGACCACTCGACCCTGGACGCCGACGCCCTGCCCACCGTCATCGCCGAGCTCAAACGACGCGGCTACCGCTTCGTCACCATCGATCGGGCCATCTGACAAGCCGCCGCCAGGGACCGGCTTCACAGCCTTGCCTGGTATCGGGGCCACCCCGTCCGGGGGTGCCAGGTGAGCGTGAGCCGCAGCCCGTCGCCGGCGTGCGGACCCGCTCGGCTCGGGAGGCCGTCACCTGGAAGGTGACCGGGCGCGTCCGGAGGACTGTGGCCCGGCCTGGCGGCTCCCGGTCCGGCGGGCCCCGGCCGGTGCCGTGGCGGACTTGGCGGCCGCCTTGCGCGCCTTGGGGGGTGGGGCGGCGCCGGCTACGATCGTGGCCGCGTGCCCGGCCGCCTCCACTGCGCCCTCGTACGCCCGGCCCACGCTGGTCCTGGCTGCCTTCATGTGGCTGCGGGCGGTGCGGATGCGATAGACCGCCTCACCGGTGGCCTCGCTGGTGCGGATGGCGCCGACCACCTCGCGCCCGCGCCGGGCCAAGCCGTCGAACTCCCGGCCGGCCCGCCCCGGGAGGCTGCGGCTGCTGGCAACACCGTGGTCGATGACCTGGCGGACGCTCGCCGCCCCACGGTCGCGGGCGGCGCGCAGGCGCTCCGGGACCTGGCCGCCGACCTTGCTGGCCTGGCGCGGCACCTCCACGCGCAGCCGATCGATCGAGCGCACGGCTTCGGCCGTCGCGCCACCCAGGCCGACGGTGACATACGCCGAGTCGAGGATGAACCCGCGCAGGGCACGCTGGCCGTTGCGGCGCCCGTGCTCGTTGGTCGTGAACATCGGACACACCTCCTGCCGTCAGCAACGGCAGTGCTTGCTATTGCTAGTCTCCGTATAACATTTGCAAGCACCCTCGGCCATGTGCGACGGTCCCGCCGTCCCAGGGTCGCCCTGCCCTACCCGCCGTCGTGGAGGACCGACTCGACGAACCGCACGATCGTCTCCTCCAGCTGGTCGAGACGGTCGGCGCCGTTCCTCTCGACGGTGGACAGCACCAGCTCGTTGATGCCGCCGACGAGCGCGGTCGACATGGCCGGAGTCAGCTCGGGGAGCCGGGGATGATCTCGCCGGCCCACCTCGACCAGCTCGCAGAGCAGCCCCGCGAACTGCTGCAGGACCGCCCGGCGCAGCGCCAGCGCCCGGGGGCCGGCGGCGTGGACCTCGACCAGCAGGGTGCGGGTGAGCGCCGGGCGGGCCCCCAAGACCGCAAGGTACGCCCGTGTGGCCGCCCGGACGCGCTCGGGCCACGGCCCGCGAGCACCGGCCCCAGCCGCCACCGCGCTCAGCGCCAGCTCGCCGCCATGGGCGTAGCAGGCCAGGAAGCACGCCTCCCGGTCGGCGAAGTGCTCGTAGAAGGTCCGCTTGGAGACCCGGGAGTGCCGCACGACGTCGGCGATGGTGGTGGCCGCGTAGCCCTTCTCGTTGACCGCCGCGGCCATGCCCTCCAGCAGGCGCAGGCGGTGGTCACCGGCGCGGCCGCCGGCTCGCGGAGCGGTGAGGATGTTCCCCATGATGGTACCGGATGGTACCATCATGCCGGGATGGTACTGGCCGGTACCAGGAGGCTCGGTGACCCACGACCCGACCCACCTGCGCGTCGCCATCATCGGCGGCGGCTTCGGCGGCCTCGGGGCCGCCATCCGGCTCAAGCGGGCCGGCATCGACGACTTCCTGGTGTTCGAGCGGGCCGCCGACATCGGCGGTACCTGGCGCGACAACTCCTATCCCGGCTGCACCTGCGACGTGCCGTCGCACCTCTACTCGTACTCCTTCGCCCCCAACCCCGGTTGGAGCCGCTCGTTCTCGACCCAGCCGGAGATCTGGGCTTACTTGCGCGCCTGCGCGCGGCGCTCGGGGATCCTGCCCCACCTCCGCCTCGGCCACGAGCTGCGCCGGGCCAGCTGGGACAACCAGCACCAGCGCTGGCAGGTCGAAACCTCCGGCGGCACCTGGACCGCCGCGTTCCTGGTCGCCGCGACCGGCCCGCTGAGCGAACCCCAGATCCCGGCGCTGCCCGGCCTGGACGGCTTCGAGGGCGCCGTGTTCCACACGGCCAGGTGGGACCACGGCCACGACCTGACCGGCCGCCAGGTCGCCGTCGTCGGCACCGGGGCGTCGGCCATCCAGGTCGTCCCGGCGATCCAGCCCCGGGTCGGGCGGCTCCGTGTCTTCCAGCGCACCGCCTCCTGGGTGCTGCCCCGTCGCGACCGTGCCCTGACCAGGATCGAGCGGTGGCTGTTCCGGACCCTGCCGGCCAGCCAGCGGCTGGCCCGGGGGTCGATCTACTGGCTGCGCGAGAGCTGGACGCTCGGCTTCCTGCACCCGCGGGTGATGCGCCTGCCCCGGTGGGTCGCCCTGCGGCATCTCCGGGCGGCCGTCGCGGACCCCGAGCTGCGGGCCCGGCTGACCCCCGGTTACACCCTCGGCTGCAAGCGGGTGCTGCTCTCCAACGACTACCTGCCCGCCCTGGCCAGGCCGAACGTGGAGGTGGTGACCGCCGGCATCCGTGAGGTGCGCGGGCGGGGCATCGTCACCGACGACGGCGTCGAGCATCCGGCGGACACCATCATCTTCGGCACCGGGTTCCAGGTCAGCGACCCGCCCGTCAGCCACCTGGTCCGGGGGCGGGACGGGCGGACCCTGGCCGAGGCCTGGGCGGGCAGCCCCAGGGCGTTCCTCGGCACCTGCGTCGCCGGCTTCCCCAACCTGTTCCTCCTGCTCGGTCCCAACACCGGCGTCGGCAGCACCTCGGTCGTCCTCATGCTCGAGGCCCAGCTGGAGTACCTGCTGCGGGTGCTTGCGTTCCTGCGGGCAGCCGGGATGGCGGCGGTCGAGCCCCGCCCGGAGGCCGAGCAGGCGTATCTGGCCGAGGTCGAGCGCAGGATGCGCCCGACGGTGTGGGCGGCCGGCGGCTGCCGGAGCTGGTACGCGGACCCGACCGGGCGCATCTCGGCCATCTGGCCCGGGCTCACGGTGGCCTACCGGCGCCGCCTGCGGCACTTCGACCCCGAGCTGCACCTCCTCACCAGACCACGACGGCCGGCTCGGTCCCCCGTGGCGACGAGCCCGGGGGGTGACCCCGGGTGAGGTGGCCCCTTGCCGGCAGGGTGGTGCTGGTGACCGGGGCCGCCCGCGGGATCGGGGCCGCGACCGCCAGGGCGGCCGCGGCCCGGGGGGCCCGCGTGGCCCTGGTCGGCCTGGAGCCGGAGCGCCTGGCCGCCCTGGCCGCCGACCTGGGGCCCACCCATGCCTGGCACGAGTGCGACGTCACCGACCAGGCCGGCCTCGACCGGGCCGTGGCGGCCATGGCCAGCGCCCTTGGCGGCATCGACGTGGTGGTGGCCAACGCCGGCGTGGCCAACCACGGGACCGTGGCCGCCAACCCGGTCTCGGCCTTGGCCCGCACGATCGACGTCGACCTCATCGGGGTGGTCCGGACCATCAGCGCCACCCTCCCCCATGTCATCCGGGGCCGCGGCTACTACCTGCTGGTGTCGTCGGCGGCTGCGTTCACGGTGCTCCCGGGGATGGCGTCCTACTGCGCCGCCAAGGCCGGCGTGGAGCAGTTCGGCAACGCGCTGCGGCTCGAGCTGGCCCACAAGGGCGTGGCCGTTGGCACCGCCCACCCCAGCTGGGTCGAGACCGACCTGGTCCGCGACCTGCGGGACGACCTGCCGGTACTCCGGCGCACCCTGTCACGGCTGCCTGGGCCCCTGGGTGTCTCGACCACGGCCGCCAGCTGCGCCGAGGCGTTCGTCGACGGGATCGAGCACCGGCGCCGGCGGGTGTATGTGCCGAGGACGCTCGCCGCGGTGCAGGCCATGCGCACCCTGTTCGCCGGGCCGGCGGCCGAGCTCGTCCTGCGCCGCCGCGCCCGCGTGCTCGTCCCCGAGCTGGAGCGTGAGGTGACCCGGCTCGGCCGGGCCTTCGGGCGGCACAGCACCGAGGTGCCGGCCGGACCGGCCGTCCGCGGAGCGGCGCTCAGCGACGCGCGCGAGTGAGCGCGGCCGCCAGCCGCCCGGCGGTGCCGGCTGTGGCAGCGTCAAGGCGGGCCAGCGCGCCCGGCTCGGCCTCGACACCAAGGCTGTTCAGGGTCATGGCCAGCATCTCGTACTGGCCGACGAGCATGCAGAGCTCGATCAGCTCGGGCTCGCGCAGCTCGGCGGCGAGCCGCGCCCAGGTCGAGTCGGTGATCGTCCGCCTGGCGTGCAGCTCGTCGGTGGCCAGGAGCAGCAGGCGCTGGCGCGGCGTGAAGCGGTCATGGTCGGCCCAGCTCGGGACGGCGGCCACCACCGGCCCGGGGAGCCCGGCAAGCTCGGCCAGGGCGACGTGGTGAGTCCACTCGTACCACGACCGGCAGTTGCAGGCGGTGCGGAGCACCACCAGCTCGACGTCGGCCCGGGGCAGCTGGCTGCGCAGCAGCAGGACGCCGGCAAAGGGGAGCCACCACCGGAACAGCCGGCGGTGCCGGGCCAGGGTCGTCAGCACCCGTGGCCGCTCGCCGCCGGTGGCGCGGGCGGCCACGGCCGCCACCAGCCGGGCCAGCACCCCGAGCGACCGCCCCGAGGCCGGCCCGACCCGGGCCTGGGGCCTGGTGGCGCTTCCTCGCGTGTCCGTGGTCACCTGCTCCCCCTCGCTCACCTGCCAAGTATCGGACGCCGCCACGGCCGCGCGTCGAGCCGTTCGTCCCGATCCGGGCGGGCCGTCCGGCCATGGTCGGTCAGGCCTGGATTTGACACGGTTGTGGGTAGACCGGGACATCGAGGGTGAGGGCCGACATGGCGAGCACCTGGCTGCTGCTGGAACGCAGCCCCGACGGGCGGCGGGCTCCGCATGTCGCGCGGCTGGAGAGCGTCGGGCGCTGCCTGCCGGCGACCCGCCGCACCACCAGCGAGGTCATGGCGTCGACGCGGCACCGGACGAAGATCGACCTGGAACAGCTCACCGGGATCCGCGAGCGGCGGATCGCCGACGGCGGTCAGGACTCCCTGACCCTGGCCGCCGGTGCCGCCGCCGACTGCCTGGGCCGCTCCCGCCACCGGCCAGAGGACCTGGAGGCCGTGGTCAGCTGCAGCATCACCAAGTACCGCGACGGCCTCGTGCAGTGGATCGAGCCACCGACGAGCGTCGCCGTCGCCAGGGCGATCGGGGCCACCCGCGCCGTCACCTTCGACGTGTCCAACGCCTGCGCGGGGATGCTGACCGGCGTGTTCATCCTGGCCAACCGGATCCGGCGAGGGGAGCTCCGCTGCGGCATGGTGGTGAGCGGCGAGTGCATCTCCCAGCTCGGCGTCAACGCCGCCGCCCATGTCCGCACCGTTCTCAGCCCGGAGCTGGCGTCGCTCACCCTCGGCGACGCCGGCGCCGCCGTCATCCTGGAGCGGGCACCCCGGGGCGGGCCGGGCATCGAGGTCGCCGGCTTCACCACCGTGTCCCGCCACAGCCGGCTCTGCCTCGCCTTCCCGGCCCGGCGGGCCCGCGGCGCGCGCATGTTCACCAGGTCGCGGGCCATCCACCGGGCCGCGGTGGCGGACATGCCCCTCCTGCTGGGAGAGGCCCTGGGCGCGGCCGGGCTGACCATCGCCGATGTCGACTTCGTGATCCCGCACCAGACGTCGGTGCGGGCGATCCGCAGCGGCATGGGCAGGGTGTGCGAGGCGCTGGGCGACACGCCCCGCCACCACGCCGTGGTCACCGTGGACCGGTACGGGAACACGGCGTCGACCACCCATTTCGTGGCCCTGGCGGAGGAGCTGGAGGCGGGCCGGGTGCGGGCCGGTGACCGGGTGGCCCTGGTGGCGCTCGCCTCTGGCCTGGAGATCGGGTTGGTGCTGTTCACCGTGGACGAGGAGCTGGCAGGGACCTATGGCAACCATCGTTGAGGCGGTCGCCGTCGCCTCCGGCCGCTGGCCGGCCAGGTGGGGCGCCCGCAAGCTGGCCGACGAGGCCATCCGGGCGTCGGCGGCCCGGGCCGCCATCGCCACCGGCGACATCGACCTGCTGCTCAACGCCGGGCTGTACCGGGAGCGGATGCTGGGCGAGCCCGCCCTGGCCGCGCTCATCCAGGCCGACGTCGGCGCCAACCCCGAGGACCCCCACCCCGGCGGACACGGGACGTTCTCCTTCGACGTCGCCAACGGCACCTGCGGGCCGCTCACCGCCCTGCATGTCGCCGACGGCTTCCTGCGGGCGGGTACGATCCGGCGGGCGCTCGTCGTGGCCAGCGACGCCCACCCGGGTCCCGGCTGGGCGCCCCGGTTCCCGTTCGCGGCCTGCGGCGCCGCCGCCGTCTGCCGCTGGGACGAGGCGGGCGGCGGGCTGGCCGGGTTCCGCTGGGAGACCGCTCCCGAGGACGGGGAGCTGCTGCGGTCGCGCCTGGGGCTGGTGCGCGGCCGCAACCTGCTGCGGATCGAGCAGGACGCCGCGTTCGGCGAGCGGGCCGCGGCGTGGGCCGGGAAGGCGGCGGCCTCGCTCCTGGCCGACCAGGACGTCCGGCCGGGCGACATCGACCTGGTCGTGCCGGCTCCCCTGGCCCCGCCGTTCCTCGACGCCCTGCCCGCCCACCTGGGCGTGCCCGGGGACCGGCTGGTCACCGTGCCCGGGGCCGAGCGGGTGCACACGGCCGCGCTGCTGGTCGCGCTCGCCGCCGCCCAGGCGCAGGGCCGGCTCGACAAGGCAGGCCGGGTGCTGCTGGTCTCGGCAGGGGCCGGGCTGGTCGCCGGCGCGGCCCTCATGACCCGGTGACCGGCGGTCGCTCAGGCTGACCCGGCGGGCCCGCCGGCCGGGCCGTGGGACCGGCGGACGCCGGCCACGACCTCCTTGGCGCGGTCGCTGACCGCGGTCGGCGCGAGCGTCTCGGCGACGACGCCGCCGGCCGCGTCCAGACCGACGAGGTAACGGGCCAGCGGCCGCGGGCTGGCCAGGGCGTGCCGGACCGCGCGGGCGACCAACCAGGGGCCTGGCATGAACCTGGCCAGCCGGGCCGTGGCGGCCCGCGCGCGACAGTAGGCCGCCGCGTAGTCGCCGGTCGCCGCGGCATCGGGGTAGCGGGCGCCGGCCCAGATGCCGGTGCCGAAGCTGCCCGGCTCGATCAGGACGACCTGGATCCCGTACTGCGCCACCTCCATGCGCAGGGCGTCGGTCATCGCCTCCAGGCCGTGCTTGGCGGCGCAGTACCAGCCGAGCAGCGGCAGCGACACACGCCCGGCGATCGACGACATGTTGACGATCCGGCCCTCGCCCCGCTGGCGCATCGCCGGCAGGACGAGCCGGGCGATCCTGGCCGGCGCGACCAGGTTGACCTCCAGCTGGTAGCGCAGGGCGGCATCGCCGACGTCCTCGATCGCGCCCGCCTGGGCGTACCCGGCGTTGTTCACCACCGCCCACGGGCCGCCGCCGGTCAGCTCCGCGATCTCGGCGAAGCCACGCTCGCTGGAGGCCGCGTCGGCCACGTCCAGGAGCACCGACCGCAGCGCCAGCCCGCGGACCCCGGCCGCCTCCAGCAGCTCCCGCGCCTTGTCGGCCGAGCGTGCCGTGCCGATCACGTCGTAACCGGCCGAGGCCAGCTCCAGGGCGGTGGCCAGCCCGATGCCCCGGTTCGCCCCGGTGACGACCACGCTCGCACCCATCGGGCTCCCTCCTTCAGCGGCCCGCGGGGACGGCGGCCGCCGGCTGGGCGGCGGCGGCGTCACGCGCCGCCGCGACCAGCTCGGCCAGGCCGTCGGTGATGCCGCGGGCGAGCACGTCGATGTCGGGGCTGCTGTCGCGGTCGCCGGTGACCCCGAACACCAGCTGGTCGCAGTAGCTGAGGATGGCCACACCCAGGCGCAGGGTGGTGGCGATCGGGACGTACGGCAGGATCTCCAGCACCCGGCGGCCCATGGCGTACAGCGGCCAGCGCGGGCCGGGCACGTTGGTCGTCACCGTGACGATGTTGCGCTGGGGCGCCCTGAAGACCAGCCGCAGGCCGAGGGAGAGCAGCGGGAACGGCTCGTAGCGGGCGAGCGCGGTGACCGCCTCGCCGGCCTCGGCCTCCCGGCTCCGCTTCAGCGCCGTCAGCTGGGCGCGGACCGCGGCCAGCCGCTCGACCGGATCGGCGACGTCGACGGGCAGGTCGGCCAGCAGCAGCGACACGCGGTTCTCGAGGACGCCCTCCTCACCTGGGGCCCGGACCGACACCGGCACCAGCGAGCGGACCGCCTTGGGGCCGGGCGGCTCACCGCGGGCGAGCAGCAGTGCCCGGAACGCCCCGGCGAGCACGGCCAGCACGACGTCGTTGACGGTCCCGCCGAGCTGGCGGCGGACGGCCTTGACATCGGCCAGCGAGCCCCGGACCAGGCGGTAGCGTCGCGACCGGCCGACCGGGCCGCTCAGGGACGAGACCTGAACCGGACGCAGGGCGCCGGCCAGGGCGACCAGCCCACGGCTGGTGACGCGCGTCCGCCGGAGCAGGTCCCCGGGACGCAGCAGGGCGCCGCCAAGCGCCCGCGCCTGCTGGACCGGGCCGAGGGTCAGCTCTCGGAGGGCGTCGGCGGTCAGCCACAGGGTCGACGGCTCCGGGGCCGGCCGCCAGTGGTCCTCGACCGGCGGCGACGGCTCCGGGGTGGCGTCGAAGATCAGCCGGTAGATGTCGGCGCCGGAGACGCCGTCGACCATGCAGTGGTGCAGCTTGGTCACCAGCGCCCAGCGTCCGCCCTCCAGCCCCTCGACCAGCCAGCACTCCCACAGGGGCCGCTCGCGGTCCAGCCGCTGGGCCATGATCCACTCGACCAGCCGGCAGAGCTGGGCGTCGCCACCGGGGGCCGGCAGGGCCGTCTGCCGGAGGTGGTAGCGCAGGTCGAAGCGGGTGTCGTCGACCCACACCGGCCGCCCCAGGTCGAACGGGACACGCACCGCCTTCTGGCGGTAGCGGGTGATCAGCGGCAGCCTCCCCGCGATCGCCGCCAGGCACTCGTCATAGGAGGGGGCCGGTCCCTCGAACACAGCCACCGAGGCGATCGCCAGCGAGGCGTGCCGGTCGGCGTCCTCCAGGTCGAGGAAGCCCGCGTCCAGCGGGCTCATCCGCCGCTCCACGCTCCACCCTCCGTCGTCCGGGTTCGTACCACCAGCCTGGGGGTTCGGCGCCGGTCCGGGGAGGGCAGGTCGCCCCGCCACGCACGGGCCGACCGGCCCGGAGCGCCGGCGGCCGGGGGCTACGGTGGCCCCGGCGCCGCCGCCTCGACCAGGAACTCGCGGATCAGCCGGTGGGTCACGCCGGGCAGCTCGAACTGGGGCACGTGGCCGCAGTCGCGGAGCACCACCGACCGGCAGCCGGGAAGGGCCTGCACGACGTGGCGGGCGAACCCCTGGGGCACGAGCCGGTCCCGGTCACCCCAGATGAACAGCGCCGGAGGGACCAAGCCGGGCAGCCGGTCCCAGAACCCGCGCGCCCCGAACGCCTCCTCCAGGTAGATCTGGCGCATCGCGGCGAAGAACGCGATCCGCCCCCGAGGCTCGTGCATCACCCGGAGGAACTCGTCGGCGGCGGCGTCGTACCAGCTCGTACGGATGCGGCTGGGGACGGCGAACATCCGCCGCAGGCCGGCCACGGCCGCGGCATGGCCGACCGGGAACGGGAGCGCCGCCAGCTCCGGGCGCAGCACACGGACCAGCGGCACGAACTGCCGCAGCCTGCGGAACGCCGGCGACGGCGTCAGGAGCACCAGGGCACGGACGCGGTCGGGCAGCAGCAGGCCGCCCTCGATGGCGACGCGCCCGCCCAGGGAGTTGCCGAGGAGGAAGAACTCGTCCAGCCCGAGCGCGTCGCAGAAGCGCTCGAGCCAGCGCCCGAACCAGCTGGCGCTGTAGGTCGCCAGCGGCTTGTCGGCGATGCCGAAGCCGGGAAGGTCGGGGGCGATGACCCGGTGGTCCCGGGCCAGCTCCCACACGGTCGGGAGCAGGGAGGCGTTGGTCGCGCCGAGCCCGTGGAGCGCCACGAGCACGGGGGCGTCCGGCGGACCGGCGTCCAGGTAGGGCGTGCGGACCCCGCCGGCGGTCACCGACGCCGGCCGGGGGAAGCGCGCCGGCCGGCGGGGTGGGGCCAGCGCCCCCTCCAGCAGCAGCGCCAGCCCCAGGCTGCCGCGGACGGTCAGCCGGCCGTCCATGAAGGCGCCGACGCCGCTCTCGCGTCCCGAGAGCATTCCCACCAGGGTCGCCGGGTCGCTGAAGATCCGCACCTGGGCGCGGCGGGCCAGACCCGAAGCTCGGCGCACCCGGCCGTCCCGGCCGACTCGAAGGGTCCAGCGGCCGGCGGGCCCGGTGTCGATCGCGATGACCATCGGCGCCTGATCCAGAAGGGGGCCAGAGACGACCTGCGGCCGAGCGTCCAGCACGGCCTGGACGTCCGCGCCGGCGCCCACGGCCGGCTCAGGCGCCGGTGGCTCGCGCCGCGGCGTCGTCATAGAGAGATTCCAGCAGGTCACGATACCTGGCCGTGATGACCTGGCGCCTGGGCTTCAGGCTCGGTGTGACCTCGCCCTGCTCCACCGTCAGCTCGACCGGCAGGACGGCGAACCGCTTGATCGTCTCCCAGCGCGGCAGCCGGAGGTTGACCTCGTCGATGGACCGGCCGATGAGCGCCCGTACCTGCTCGTGGGCGGCGAGCTGGGCGAGCGACAGGTCCCCGAGGCCATGGTCCCGCGCCCAGGAACCGATGGGCTCGGGGTCGAGCGCGACCAGCGCGGTGCAGTAGGGGCGACCCTCGCCGTAGACGACGATCTCGCTGGCGTAGGCGCACACCGCCTTGAACCTGATCTCGATCGCCTGGGGGGCGACGTACTTCCCGCCGGACGTCTTGATCAGGTCCTTCTTTCGGTCGGTGATCCGCAGGAAGCCTCCTTCGTCAAGCTGCCCGATGTCGCCGGTGTGCAGCCAGCCGCCCTGGTCGAGGGTCGCGGCGGTCTCCTCGGGCAGGTTGTGGTAGCCGCGCATGACACCCGGTCCGCGGATGAGCACCTCCCCGTCGGTGGCGATCTGTACCCGGGTGCCGGGCAGGGGGCGGCCGACGGTGCCGAAGCGGAACCGGTCCGGAAGGTTCACGAAGCTGGCCGCCGACGTCTCGGTGAGCCCGTAGCCCTCGAGGATGAGCACCCCGGCGGCGTGGAAGAACTCCGCCACCTCGGCCGAGAGGGCGGCACTGCCGGACACCAGGAAGCGCAGCCGCCCGCCGAACCGCCTGTGCAGGTTGGCGAAGACTAGGCGGTTGGCCAGGGCGTGCTCCAGCCGGAGCAGGAAGGCCGGCGACGCGCCGGCCCGGCGCAGCCGGGCCGCGCGGCGGCCCACCCCCATGGACCAGTCGAAGACGCGCCGGCGGGCGCCACCGCCGGCCAGTTCCGTGACCCGGTGCTGGACCTTCTCGAAGACGCGCGGCGGCCCGGCCATGAAGGTCGGCCGGACGGCAGCCAGGTTGTCGACCAGCTTCGGGATGCGGCCGTCGACGGCCGAGGCGAACCCGACGGCGAGCTGAGCCGACAGCAGCACCTTGCCGAAGGAGTGCGACAGCGGCAGGAAGAGGTATTGCAGGTCATCGGGCCCGAGCAGCTCCAGCGCCCGGATCGCCATGGCTTCGTACACCCAGTTGTCATGGACCAGCCTGACCCCCTTGGGACGGCCGGTCGTGCCCGAGGTGTACATCAGGGTGGCCAGGCGCTCCGGCCCGATCGCGGCGACCGTGTCGTCCACGGCCGTCGGGTACGCGGCCAGGTGGTCCCGGCCGGCACGCTCGAACTCGGCAAGGCTGACGACCCAGTCGTCGACGCCGGCGCCGTCCAGGCGCACCACCTTCGCCAGCGCGGGCAGACCGGCGCGGTGGGCGCGCAGCTTGGCCAGCTGCTCGTCGTCCTCGGCGAAGACCACCCGAGCTCCCGAGTCGCGGAGGATGAACGCCACGTCGGCGGCCGGCGTGGTCGGGTAGATCGTGGTGGTGGCCGCGCCAGCGCACAGGATGCCGAAGTCGGCGAGGATCCACTCCAGCCGGGTGCTGGCGGCGATCGCGACCCGGTCCTCGGGCCGGACGCCCAGGGCGAGCAGCCCGGCGGCGATGGCGCGCACCCGGAGACCTACCCCCCGCCAGTCGAGGGAGACCCAACGGTCGCCGACCGGGTGGCGAAACGCCTCCCGGTCCGGTGTGGCGGCGACCCGGTCGAGGATCATCCGTGCCATCGACGGGGGCCGCCGCTCCACGTCCCCAACCGGGCCAACCAGCATCGCCGTCACCACCGCGGTCCCGCCGCGGCGCCGGCAAGGTCGTCGTGGGCCCAGGTCAGGTGCTCGTCCACCGCGACCACCCCGTCCACCTCGCGCACCCGCTCGACGATCTCGCCCGCGGTGCTGTGCCACGGTAGCCGCCCCGACAGCCGCGCCACCCCCTCGTGCACCTCGACGGTGACCGCGTCGGCGGGCACGTTGAAGGTGGCGTGCAGCACCTTGGCGTTGATCTCCCCGGCCAGGACCCAGTCCGGCCGCAGGAACACCCCCAGCAGGTCCCGGCGGGTGATCATGCCGACCACCCGGCCGTCATGGTCGACCACCGGCAGGTGGCGGACCCCGCGCCGGTGCAGCAGCCGGGCGGCCGTCCGCAGCGACGCCCCCGGCAACACCGTGGACACCGGCGTCGACATGAAGTCGGCGGCCGTGGTCCCGCGGGCCTTGGCCAGCTGCGCCCGTCCGGCGCGCCCGCGGAGCCGCGGCACCGGCTCGCCCGGCTCCTGCTCCTGCTTGAGCGCGAGATCGGTCTCCGAGACGATCCCGAGCAGGCGCCCGTCCCGGTCGACCACCGGAACGGCGCTGACCCGGTGCCCATGGAGGACCTCGACCGTCCGCTTGAACGAGGTCTCCGGCTGGACTCTGACCACCGGGATGGCCATCACGTCGCTGACCATGCGGTTCATGCTGTCCCTCCTCTCCCCCGCAATGGAGTCAGAAGCAAGAGGTCATGGCCGGCGGCCACCGGTTCGGTGACGGCCGGCGAAGTGCTCCAGCCGGTGACGGAGCCGCGCCTCCAGCAGGTCCACCGCTTCCTCGATCCGTCGAGCCGAGGCTCGGGCCAGGACCGGCCTGCCGTTCAGGTCGAACAGGGCCTTGGCGGACAACGGCCGGGCCACACCTGGGTCGGCCGCGCGACCGAGGGTGACACGCGCGTACAGGACCGGCGCGGGCGCGACCCTGGCCAGTGAGGCCAGCTTCCTGCGGGCATAGGCCCTGGCGTTCGACCCGATTCGTTCGTCACGGGCGACCACCTGCACATCGATCTGGCGTCGGCGCATCTGGCTCCTCCTATGTGTCCGATGGCGCCCACCGGGAGCTGGTACCTCAGCGGACGATCAGCACGGGACGGTCAGCGAGGTGGACGACCTTGTGGGCCACGCTGCCGAGCAACAGCGCCACCAGGTCCCCGTGGCCGTGGGAGCCCATCACGATCACACCGGCCTCATGGGCTTCGGCCGACTCGACGATGATCCGGGCCACCCGCCCGGCCAGCGCGCGCACGAGCTCGACCTTGACCGGCACACCCGCCAGCTCCAGCTCCCGGCCGTAGCGATCGGCGGCGTCCATGGCCTCATGGTCCTGGTCCAACTCCATGTCGAGGCCGCCGCGCATCGGCATGATCTCGGTCACGTGCAGCACCACGACGCTGTCGCCACTCTCCGGGGCCAGCCGGCGGACGAGCCCGGCGGCGCGCTCGGCGTGTGGCGACCCGTCGACGGCAAGAAGAACGGTCCCGAACATCGCAGGTCACCTCCAACTGGATCCACCTTCACCGTAGACCGGGAGGCCGGCGCCACCCAGAGGAAGGAGTCCCGGTATCGGTGGGCTGTCAGGCCGCGGAGGCCAGACACGCCCGGGACCTTGCCCAGGAATCGAGCGGGCGTTGGCCTCTACGGGCCGGGCGCCGGGCAGCGCAGGATGAAGCTGCAACCGCCGCAGACACCCGACCGAGGACGGTGCCCATGGACCTGACGACGACCCGGGCCGATGGCGGTGGCCTGTGGGTGGTCGGGCTGGTCGCCTCCACCGGTGGCCTCGACGCTCTCGCCCAGGTGCTGGCCCCCCTCCCCGCCGACTTCCCCGGCGCGGTGGTGGCCCTTCGGCACGTCCATCCCGAGCACCCCAGCCACCTGGCCGAGATCCTCGACCGCCGTACCGCCCTCTTCGTCCAGCCGGCCCGCGACGGCGACCGGCTCCAGCCGGGGCTGGTCCTGGTCGCCCCGCCGGGCCGCCACACACTGGTCTGCCCCGACCACACCATCGCCCTTATCAACTCCGGGCAGACGCCGCCGTCGCGGCCCTCGGCGGACCTGCTACTGACCTCGATGGCGCTCAGCTGCCGGGAGCGGGCGGTGGCGGTGGTGCTGTCGGGCGCCGGCCATGACGGCACCGTCGGCGCCGCCGCCGTCAAGCGGCTGGGTGGGCTGGTGCTCGCCCAGGACCGGGCCACCTCCACCGAGTTCGGCATGCCCGGCAGCGCGATCGCCTTCGACGAGATCGTGGACCGGGTCCTCGCCCTGGCCCGCATCGGCCCCGTCCTGAAGGAGACGGTCAGCGCCTGACAGCCAGTCTCGCCCACCTGGCCCGTCACCCGACCTCCTGGATGGAGCCTGTTGACAGCAGGCCGAATGGCCCTCAACACCAGATACGGTGAGGTCTAGGCTCTTCCCGGACGTCGATGACGGAGAGCCGGTGCGGCCATGAGCGGCAACCGCGTGGCGACGACGGCCGCCTCGCCGCCGGCGCACGAGGCACCCGCAGGGCGCGCGGCCAGCCAGAAGCGGCTCTCCTACCTGGACGACCTCAAGGTCGGCCTGGTCATGACGATCATCGCCGGGCACGCGGTCATCGGCTACACCACCGGTGACTGGACCTACCAGGAGGTTCAGGAGACCAGGATCGGGCCCGCCTACGAGACGGTCTTCACCTTTCTTCTGGTCCCGGCGGTGCTGTTCGCCATGGGCCTGTTCTTCCTGATGGCCGGACTGCTGACCCCCGGGTCGCTGGACCGCAAGGGCCCGTGGCGCTTCGCCGGCGACCGGCTGCTACGCCTTGGCCTGCCGTGGGCGGCGTTCGCGCTGGTGCTGTGGCCGCTCACCGTCGCTGCCATGTACCGGGCCGTCGGCATGCCGCCGTCGTCGGCCTGGGCAGACTTGACCGAGCCGCCGCTGGATACCGGGCCGCTGTGGTTCCTCCTGGTCCTGCTGCTGTACTCACTCGGCTACGCCGCCTGGTCGCAGCTCGGGTCGGGCCACCCGCGGGCGACCGACCGTCGGGGCCGGCACGCCGGCGCCTCGCTGGGCGGGCTTCGCAGCCGCCACCTGTCGGCCATCGCTGTGGGGATCGCAACCGTATCCTTCGTCGCCCGCCTGTGGTTCCCGCTGGGCAGCGCCCAGGTCGCCAACCTCAAGCCGTGGCAGTGGCCACAGTTCCTGGCGATGTTCGGGCTGGGTGTTCTGAGCGCCCGGCGAGGCTGGCTCGCGCCGGTCCCGGATCGACTGCGCCGAGGCTGCGGTCTGGCCGCGCTCGCCGCCACGCTGGCGTTCCCGTTCGTGGTGGCGGTGGCCACCGCCGTCGGGCTGCCGGCCGATTTGGAGTTGTTCCTGGGCGGCTGGCGCTGGCAGGCCGCGGCCGCGGCCGTCGCCGAAGGGGTGTTGGCCGTGAGTGCGTCGCTGTGGCTGCTCGGCGTCGCCCAGCGTCACGCTGGTCCTCGCGGCCGGCTCGCCCACGCCCTCGCCAGGAGCGCCTACGGCGCCTTCCTCGTGCAGGGCCCGGTGCTGATCGCGCTCGCGCTGGCCCTGCGCCCACTGGCCGCGCCGGCCGAGATCAAAGCCTTGGCTGTCGCAGTCGCCGGGGTCGCCGGGTCGTTCGCACTGGCGTGGCTGGTCGTCACCAGGACCCGCCTCGCCCGCATCCTGTGAGCCGAGGGCCACGCACAGCGCCGCCGGGGGCCGTTCGTCGTCGGCATGGCAGGTCCCCGAACCTGCGCCTGTGGGCCGACCGTGGCGTGGCCCCGGCCCATCCATGGCTGTCGACCGGCACAGTGTGGTCCTGGGCCGCGAACCGCTCGTAGGCGTGATTGTGGGCCGAGACGGCCAGGTCGACACCGCGACCTCCATCGTCCACCACGGCGTCCGGATCGGCTTGTAGCCGCCGAAGGGTGCCGGGGTGGCAAAGGCGGGGTGGTGGAACATGACCAGTTCACAGCTGGCGGTGTCGGCGGCCAGGTCGGCCCGCAGCCAGTTCTCCATCGCCCCGGTCAGCTCGCAGCTGGGCGTCACCCACGCCGGCGGCTTGCTGTAGGCCCCGCAGGCGGAGTTGAGCACCACCACATGCCAGTGGCCACCCTGGGGCAGCGGGACGTTGAACGGGTAGTAGCTCGCGTTGGCGGGACGGGCGCGGCGCCGTTGCCGGCGAAGTAGTCGAAGCCGCCGCCGGCAGCCAGGCATTCTGGCAGGGAACCGGTGGCGCGGCCGGCACCGCCGAGACCGGGGACCATTTCGGCGGCGCGCTGAGCAGCGGCGACTTCGACGCTGACGGGAACGCCGACCTGGCGTCGGGGCTCCCTTCGACGATGCCGACACCGCGGTCGATGCGGGGGCGGTTGGGGTGCTGTATGGGTCCAGCCGCCGGGCTCACCCCTGGCGGTAGCCAAGCCTTCTGGCAGGGCACCAGCGGAGCCGCCGGCACCGCTGCGGCCGGCGACCTGCTCGGGCTCGTCAGCGGTGACCTGTCCGCTGGGGCCTCCACCGCCGCCGGGCGTGGCGCTCGAGTGGACGACCACGCCGGACACGGGCCTCGCGCCGCGTGACGGCGCGAGGCCCGTGCGCGGGGTGCGTCAGGCCATCCGCTGCATCTCCCGCCGGATCTGCTCCTCGCTGAACGGCTGCCGGTAGACGTCCCAGGCGTGGAACACCAGGCCGATGCCCCACAGGAGCATCGGGATCGCCGGCCAGAAGAAGTTGGCCCCGGTCAGCGCCCAGATCGCCACCAGCGCGGCGTTGAAGAGCACGTAGGCGAGCAGGTGCGCGCGAAAATCGCTCTTCTTGCCCAGTCGGATGGTCGCCTGTTCGCGCAGCCCCGAGTCGCCGAGAGGCGTCCGCTCTTCGGTCATGGCTGCCACCTCCTCGCCTTCACGTTCCCACCTCCGGTGGCCTGGCACATGAGCCGGACGAACCTGGTTTCTGGGCCCGAAGGGCCCGTCGGCCGCCGATGGTCCCGCAGGTGACGTGCCGCCCGGCCGTAGGCAGGCGGGGGGCGGCGGGTCACGCTGGACGAGGAGCACAGAACCGGTCGAGCCGGAGGACGACATGTCCGCACCCAGCGCCCTACTGGTCGGGTACAACGGCGCCAACAACACCGGCGCCGAGGCGCTCCTCCAGGCCGACATCGCCGACCTGCGGGCGGTCCTCGGCCCCGACGCCCGCCTGACCGTCCCCACCCTGAACGCGGCCAACCTGCGCCGCTACCTGCAGCCAGACCCCACGCTAGGGATCGCCCCCATCCCGACGCTCTTCTTCGCCGCCGTCCGCCGGCTGGTCCGCCAGCACGACCTGGTCGTGCTGGTCGAGGGCAGCGCCTACATGGACACCTGGACGCCCGCGCTGCTGTGGTACTTCCTGTGGGCGACGCGCTGCGCCGACGAGGCCGGCAAGCCGTCCCTGGCCTACGCGGTGGACGCAGGCCAGCTCTCCCGGCTGGACCGGTGGCTCACCCGGCGGCTGGCGAGCCGCAGCGAGCTGATCGTGACCAGGTCGGCGGCCGCCGCCGAGCGACTGCGGTCCTGGGGGGTCACCGCGCCGATCACCGCGACCGCGGACAACGCCTTCAACTTCCAGCCCGACCCCGGGGACGCTGCCTGGCTACGCGCGAGCTGGCCGGAGGGCGCCGGGGCGGTCGGGCTGGCGCTGGTGGACTTCAGCCGGTTCCCGGTGGTGGTCCGTCCCTGGGGCCGCCGCCAGGACCGCTACCGCTGGCCGTACTACTTTGCCCACTCCCCGGCGCGGCGGCGGGCGAGCCAGGCCCTGGCCGAGGGCTACGCGGCGCTCGCCGACGGCATCGTCGCCCGGCACGGGCGGCCGGTGGCGCTGATCGCGATGGAGGAGCTGGACGAGCCGCTGGCCGGTGCGGTCCTGGAGCGGATGCGGCACGGGACGCGGGCCCGGGTGTTCTCCTCCCGCGAGCACGACGCTTCCCGGATGACCACCCTGCTTCGCAGCCTGGACCTGCTGGTCACCTCCCGCTACCACGCGGCCGTGCTGTCCATGGCCGCGGCCGTGCCCCAGCTCGCCGTCGGCCACGACCTGCGGCTGGTCAGCCTGTATCAGGAGCTGGGCCTGGCCGGCGAGCTGTTCGTCAAGGGCGGGGCCTCGCCCGAGATGTTCGCGGCCGTCACCGAGCGGGTCGAGCGGGTGCTCGGCGACCCGGCGCCGGTCCAGGCCGCCCTCCGGCATGGCTATGAGGTGCACGCCGCGGCGGCCCGGCGTAACCGCGAGCTGCTCCGCGAGTTCGCGCTGTGGCACGGGTGGGGTGAGCCGGCATGGGCGGCGTAGTCCTGCTCACCGGCGCCACCGGGTTCCTCGGCGCCCAGGTCGCCCGCCGCCTGGTCGCCCAGACCGACCACGAGGTGGTGGCGCTGGTGCGGGCGCCGGACGCGGAGGCGGCCAGCCGCCGGCTGGCCCGCGCCTGGTGGGACTGGCCGGAGCTGGCCGCCGGGATCGCCGGCGGGCGTGTCCGGGCCGTCGCCGGTGACGTGTGCGCGCCCGGGCTGGGCCTTGACCCGGCGGAGTGGCGCGGGCTCACCCGGCGGGTCACCCACATCGTGCACGCCGCCGCCGACCTTCGGGTGGCCGCCCCGCTGGAGGAGCTGAACCGCACCAACGTCGCCGGCGTGGCCCACGTGCTCGAGCTGGCCTCGGCCGCCCACCACGACCACGGCCTCACCCGGCTCACCCACGTGTCCACCGCCTACGTTGCCGGGCTTCGGCCCGACGAGGTGCCCGAGGACGACCTGACCGGCCGGCACGGCTTCGCCAACGGCTACGAGCGCAGCAAGTTCGAGGGCGAGCGGCTGGTCAGGGCGGCGGCGTCGGCGCTGCCGGTCACGGTCGCGCGGCCGGCGATGATCGTGGGCGACTCGCGCACGGGCGCCGTGAGGACCTTCAACACCGTGTACGCACCGCTGCGGCGCTACCTCACCGGGCGGCAGCGGCTGGTGCCGGTCCGGCCCCGCCTGCGGGTCAACATCGTCCCGGTGGACTGGGTCGCCGACGCGATCGTGCGCCTCACCCTCGACCCGGCCGCCGAGGGCCGGACCGTCCACCTGACCGCCCCGTTGGAGTCGCTGCCCACCGCGGCCGAGCTGGTCGACGCGACCCGCCACTGGGCCGCCGAGCACCTCGGCCTGCACCTGCCGCGGCCCCTGTTCGTGCCGCTGCCCGGAGCGCTTCCCAGCGAGCTGCACGTGCTTGCCCCCTACCTGGCCGAGCACCGCCGTTTCCGCCGCGACCACGCCGACCGGCTGCTCGGACCCTACGAGCCGGACTGGCGGGCCTACCTGCCCCGCCTGCTCACCTACGCCACCGCCCACGGGTTCCTGCACCGCCGAGACCGGACCGTCCACGAGCAGATCCTGCACCGGCTGGCCGACGCCGCCCGGCCCATCGCCTACCGGGACCTCAGCGGCCCGGTGGCTGTCGACCGCGACCCGGGCGCGGTCCGCACCGAGATGCTGGCGGCCGCCGGAGCCCTGCGGCGCCTCGGGGTCCGCCCGGGCGACCGGGTCGCAGTGGCCGGCCTGAACAGCACCCGCTAC
Source organism: Actinomycetota bacterium (assembly GCA_035550755.1). GTDB lineage: Bacteria > Actinomycetota > CALGFH01 > CALGFH01 > CALGFH01 > CALGFH01. Next base: position 27,503 of record DASZON010000348.1, read on the forward strand.
CTGACCGTGGACGTCGCCGTCGGCCTGGCCGGCGCGGTCGGGGTGCCGCTGCACCCGACCAGCCCGCCGGCCGAGCTCGACGAGATCCTCGCCGCCAGCGGCGCCCGGCTGCTGCTGGTGGGGGCGCCAGCCGTGCTGGCCCGGCTGGGCGAGCTGCGCCACCGCCTCCCGGTGGTGTCGTTCTGCCCCGGGCCGGCGCCCGCCGGCGTGCTCGCCTGGGCGGACTTCCTCAGCTCCGGGGTCGCCGATCCTGGGCCGGCCGTCGCGCCGGTCGGGCCGGACGACCTGGCCACGATCCGCTACACCTCGGGCACCACCGGTCGGCCCAAGGGGGTCGCGTTCACCCACCGGCAGCTGCGCTGGATGGCCGAGAGCTTGGCGGGCCTGCTGCCCTGGACGGCCAGGACACGGCCCGCCGAGTACCTGTCGTTCCTGCCCATGAACCATGTCGTGGAGGGCATCCTGGCCACCTACGCCCCCTACTGGCTGCCGGCGCCGGTGCGGGTCACGTTCCTGGACGACTTCCAGCAGGTCGCCCGGGCGCTGCGGCGGGTCCGGCCGACCATCTTCTTCTCGGTGCCGCGGCTGTACGAGAAGGCCTGGGCCGCGTTGACGTCCAGCCGCCTCGGGCGCCGCTGGCTTGCGGGCCCCCGTGGCCCCGAGCGCCGGGTCGAGCGCGCGCTGCTGCGGCGAGCGCTGCTACGAAGGGCCGGGCTGGACCGCTGCGCCCAGCTCATCGTCGGCTCGGCGCCGGCCAGCCCCGACCTGCTCGGCCACCTCCGTGACCTGGGGGTCGAGGTCCACGACGCCTACGGTCTCACCGAGGCGCCCCTGGTGGCCCTCAACCGCCACGGCCGCAACCGGGTCGGCACGGTCGGCGAGCCGCTGCCGGAGACCTCGGTGCGGATCGCCGCCGACGGGGAGGTGCTGGTACGCGGACCGCAGGTGACCCTGGGCTACGTCGACATCGGCATCGAGCAGCCGTTCCGTGACGGTTGGCTGGCCACCGGCGACCTCGGGCACCTCACCGCCGGCGGCTTCCTGGTCATCGACGGTCGCAAGAAGGAGCTGCTCAAGACGGCCTACGGCAAGTACCTGCATCCGGCCAAGGTCGAGGCGATGCTGCGGGCGCTGCCCGGTGTGGCCGAGGCGATGGTGGTGGGCGAGGGCCGGCCGTACTGCGCCGCCCTGCTCTGGACCGAGCAGCCCGGCGGGCTCCCACCAGCCGGGATGGAGCGAGCCATGGCCGCCCTGAACGGCCGCCTGGAGCAGCCGGAGCAGGTGCGGCGCTGGAAAGTCCTTCCCTACGACCTGACCGTCGAGGGTGGCGAGCTGACCACCAACCTCAAGCTCCGACGGACGGTGGTGGCCGAGCGGCTGGGCGACGTGATCGCCTCCTTGTACGACCGGGCGCCCGCGGCCACGGCGCGGGGCCGGCGATGAGCCTGGCCCTGCGGCTCCTGGACGGCCACGTCCCCGCGTTCGTTCGCCGTGCCGCCCTGCGAGCCCTGTTCGCCACCACCGCGGCCGGGTTCGGCTGCCCGGTCCCACCCCTCGACGGGCTGGACGCCGACGCGCTGCTGCGCCGCTACGCGCAGTTCACCCGCGAGCAGGCCGAGGCCGCCCTGCGGGACGGCCAGGACCTGCCCGCGCTCTCCGACCGGCTCGAGTGTGGCGCCCGCACGCTCGGCGCCCGTCTCCGGAGCGGCCTTCGCCTGCGCACCACCGAGGACGCCATGGCCGCGGCCCGGATGCTGTACGGGCTGCTCGACATCGACCTGCGCGGCACCAGGGACGGCGACATCACCGTCCGGCGCTGCGCCTTCAGCGACACCTACAGCGCCGAGGTCTGCCGGCTGGTCGGCGCGCTGGACTCCGGCCTGCTGGCCGGCCTGGCCGGCGCCGACCGGCTGGAGTTCACCCAGCGGATCACCGAGGGCGCGCCGTGCTGCCTGGCCCGGCTGCGACCCCTGCCGGCGCCGGAGGCCGCTGGCGTCCAGGTTCGCCGGACCGTGAGGAGGCAAGCGGGATGAGGACCGCCATCGTGGTGGGCAGCGGGGCCGGCGGAGCGACCGTCGCCCGCGAGCTGCAGGGCGCCTTCGAGGTCACCGTGCTGGAGGCCGGCCGGCCGTTCCGCCGCCTCGGCCTGGACCGGGCGACCATCGAGCGGCTGCGGAACAGCCGGGTGCTGTTCGATCCCCGGCTGATCCGCGCCGCCTTCCCCGCCATGCAGGTCCGCCGCACCGGCGACATGTACCTGGTGAACGGGATCGGTGTGGGCGGCACCACCCCGATGGCCACCGGGAACGGCATCCGCGCCGACGGCGCCATCCGGGCCCTGGGGATCGACCTGGACCCCGAGTTCCACCAGATCGGCCGGGAGATCCACCTGTCCACCGCCCACCAGGCCCGCTGGCACCCGACCACCCGGCGCCTGTTCGAGGCCTGCGCCGAGCTGGACCTCGACCCTCGGCCCATCCCCAAGATGACCACCGGGCAGGCGGCCTGCCGGCACTGCGGCCGCTGCATGCTCGGCTGCCCCTACGGGGTCAAGTGGGACAGCCGCCGCTACCTGGACGAGGCCGTGGCCCGCGGCGCGCGCCTGGTCACCGGCTGCCGGGTCGAACGGCTGGCGGTCCGTGGCGGCCGGGTGACCGGAGTGGTGAGCCGCGGGCCGCTCGGCCGCCGCGAGCACCCCGCCGACCTGGTGGTGCTGGCCGCCGGCGGCCTCGGCACCCCGGCCATCCTTGAACGGTCGGGCATCGCCTGTGAGCCCCGGTTGTTCGTCGACCCGGTGCTGACGGTGGCCGCCAGGTGGCCCGACGCCTGGCAGTGCCATGAGCTGGAGATGCCGTTTGTCGTCCAGCGAGACCACTACATCCTGTCGCCCTACTTCGACTGGTTCAGCTTCCTGGCCTCTCCCAGCTGGCGGCGCCCGGCCAAGGACCTTGCCGGGATCATGATCAAGCTCGCCGACGAGCCCGTCGGCCGGGTCAGCGGCCGGCGCGTCCACAAGACGCTCACCGACCTGGACCGGCGGCGACTGGCCGATGGCGTGGCCCTCGCCACCGATGTCCTCCGGCGCTGCGGCGCCGCCTCCGAGGACATCGTCCTCGGCGCGGTCAACGCCGGCCACCCCGGCGGGATGCTGCCCCTGACCCGCGACAGCGCCGCCTCGTTCCACGACGACCGGCTGCCCGGCAACGTCTATGTGGCCGACGCCAGTCTGTTCCCCGAGCCGCTCGGCAACCCGCCGATCCTCACCATCGTGGCCATGGCCAAGCGGACCGGTCGGCTGCTCGCCGGCGAGATCCTCTCCGGCCGGCGGGTCGCCGCGCCCGCAGCCCGGTGAGGGGCATGGAGGGCACGATGGCCCCCGCGGCCAGCGGACCGGCGGAGTCGCACCGCAGCGGTCGGGCCGGCTGGCTCCGGGCCGGGGTGCTGGGAGCCGACGACGGCATCGTGTCCACCGCCAGCCTGGTGATCGGGGTCGCCGCCGCCGCCGCATCGCGCAACGCCGTGCTGGTCGCCGGGGTGGCCGGCCTGGTCGCGGGGGCGACGTCGATGGCGGCCGGGGAGTACGTGTCGGTCAGCTCCCAGCGTGACACCGAGCAGGCCGATATTGCCCGTGAGCGGCGAGCGCTGGCCGCCGCTCCCGAGCTCGAGGAGGCCGAGCTGACCGAGATCTATGTGCGGCGGGGGCTCGACCGGCCGCTGGCCGCAACCGTGGCCGAGCGGCTGATGGCGGCCGATCCGCTGGGCAGCCATGTCCGTGACGAGCTCGGCCTGCAACCTGGTCGGTTGGCGCGGCCGCTGCGGGCGGCGGTGGTCTCGGCGGTGAGCTTCGCGGTCGGGGCCGCGCTCCCACTGGTGCTGATCGTGCTCGCCCCGATCAGTGCCCGCATCACCGTGACGGCGCTGGGAGCGCTGGCCTTGCTGGCGGTGCTCGGGGTGATCGGTGCCAGGCTTGGTGGCGCCCCTGCCGGGCGGGCGGCGCTGCGGGTGACCCTGGGAGGGGGCCTGGCGATGGGTCTGACGGCGCTGATCGGCCAGTTGGTGGGCGCGACCGGACCGTAGGTGGGCAGCAAGCTGTGGCCACCAGCGCGGGGCTGGTGGCCACAGGTCGTTGGTGGATGCTCAGATCAGCCAGCGGTGCCGGGCCACCAACGGCAGCGAGGCCCACCACCGGCCCAGCCCCCAGCGATGCCCAGCATAGGTCACCGCCACCACGATCAACCCCAGCGCATAGATCAGGTGGTAGTCGACGATCGGGTTCACCGACATGCTCGGCTCCCCCGCCGAGGTGAACCTGGCCAGCGGCCACTCCGCCGCCCACATCAGCACCATCATCAGGCTGCCGCTGACCGCCGCGACCCGCAGCCCCACCCCCACCAGCAGGGCGACCCCGATCCCGAGCAGCCCGACCATGAACAGCCAGTCCGCCCAGCCAGCCCCGGCGATGCTGTGGAAGGTCCCCTCCAGCGGGCCCACGGCGACGTTGCTCAAGAACCCCTTGGTCGGGGAACCACCATGGATCCACGCCCTCGCCGACGGGGTCGCATAGCCGAACCCGAAGGTCTTGTCCAGAAACGCCCACAGGAACTCGAACCCCAACACCACCCGGAACACCGCCAGAACCTCGG
>DASZON010000349.1:0-21693 GCA_035550755.1 Actinomycetota bacterium
GCCGAGGACGCCAAGCTGCTGGCGGCCATCCGGATGCTGCTCTCCAACCCGTCGGTGTTCCCGCGGGTCTTCTACCTGGCCTTCGGGTTCTTCGCCATCACCTCGCTGGGGGCGGCCCTGGCCGGGCTGCTGCCGCTGCCCGACCTGTTCCGCTTCGCCGTCATCCCCGCCTACACGATCATGCTCCTGATCGGCCTGCGCTACCCCGCCTGGGGCAAGCGGGCCCTGCTCGGCCTGCTGGCCGGCATGATCGCCACCGGCGTCTACGACATCCTCCGGATCAGCCTGATGTTCGCCGGGCTCTGGGGCGACCCCATCCCCAGCATCGGCCGCCTGGCCACCGGCGACCCCAACATCGCGTGGTACTGGGGCTACGTCTGGCGGTTCGTCGGCAACGGCGGCGGCATGGGCATCGCCTTCGCCATGCTGCCCTGGCGGGGGGTCAAGCTCGGCATCGCCTACGGCACCGCCGTCTGCCTCGGCCTGGTCGCCATCCTCTACTACTTCCCCGTCGCCCAGCAGCATTTCTTCGCCCTGACCCCGCCGACGGCGGCCGGCGGCATGGCCGGCCACTGGATCTACGGGGCCGTGCTGGGATGGCTGACCGCCCGCTGGCTGCCGCCGGTCGGCAAGCGCCGCCGGCGCCCGGTCCGGGAGCGCCGCGACCGCGGCGAGCTCCGCGAGACCCAGTCGGCGACGGTGCTGGTCGCCGTCCCCGACCCGGTCGTCGGGCACGGCGCAGTGGCCGCCGGTCCCGAGCTGGCCATGCCCGGCGACCGGCTCTCCTCGGACGAGCTGTACGCGGTCCGGTGCGCCCTGGAGCAGCCACCGCGGGCCCACGGGTTCGCATCCGACCAGTGGACCCTGCGCCGGGTGGCCATGGTCGTGGAGCGCGCCACCGGCGTCCGCGGCTGGCAGCCCACCGAGCTGACCGCCATGCTCGAGGCCCTCGACCTCGACCTGCGCCTGCGCGAGCAGCGCCGCGACGCCCAGGACCAGCCCCGCCGGGCCGCCGCTCGGACGATGGTCTCCTAGCCTCCCCGCCGCCTCCCGGTCCCGGCGCCGCCGTAGCATGGCCGCATGGAGGCGCTGACCGCAGCCGAGCTCGCCAGCCTGGCTCGTGTGACCGATGCCGAGGTCGCCCGCATGACCGACCTCGGCATCCTGGTCCCCCGCGAGGGCCCGGCCCCCTTCCGGGTCGGCGACCTCCCCAAGATCCGCCTGGCTCTGGCCTGCGAGCGGGCCGGGCTGCCGATGGACGGCATCGCCGCCGCCATCCGGGCCGGTCGGCTGTCGTTCGCGTTCCTCGAGGACATGCCCTACCACCGCTTCGGCGTGCCCTCAGACCGCACCTACCGGCAGGTCAGCCAGGACACCGGGATCCCCCTGGAGGTGCTGCGGGAGTCCATGGAGGCGATGGGGTTCACCTGGACCTCGGCCGACGACCCACTCCGCGACGACGAGCTGGAGGTGGTCCCCCTGGTCGACCAGGCCATCGCCAGTCGCATCCTCGACCGGACCTGGATGACCCGGGTCGGCCGGGCCTACGCCGAGGGCCTGCGGCTGGCCGCCCGGGTCGAGAACGAGGCCTACCAGGCCCGGTTCGAGGAGCCGGTGCTGGCCGCCGGCCTCGGCCGGCGTCAGGCCATGGAGCAGGCGTCGGCCCTGGCCGCCCAGTTCGTCTCCCTGGTCGACCGGGCCCTGATGGCCATCTACCGCCGCCAGCAGGAACTGGTCTGGATCGAGCACCAGGTGCTCAACATCGAGGCTGCCCTGGAGGCCGAGGGCGCCCTGGTCCGGCCCGGGCGGGTGCCGGCCATGTGCTTCCTCGACCTGGCCGGCTACACCCGGCTCACCGAGGAACGCGGCGACCAGGCGGCGGCCGAGCTCGCCGGGACCGTGGCCGCCCTGGTCGAGCGGACGGCGAGAGCCCATGGCGGGACCGCCGTGAAGTGGCTGGGCGACGGGGTCATGCTCCACTTCCCCGACCCGGCCGAGGCGGTGGCCGCGGCCCTGGAGGCGGTCGAGCGGCTGCCGGCGGCCGGGCTGCCCCCGGCCCACGCGGGGGTGGCCGCGGGCCCGGTGGTGGTCCAGGGCGGCGACTACTTCGGCCGCACCGTCAACCTGGCCGCCCGCCTCGCCGCCCGCGCCCAGGCCGGCCAGGTCCTGGCCACGGCGCCGGTGGCCGAGGCCGCTGCCGGCGACGGGGTCGCCTGGACCGAGCTGGGCCACCTCGAGCTCAAGGGGTTCGCCGCCCCGGTCCGGGTCCTGGAGGCCCGCCCGGCCTGAGCGTGGCTCAGGGACAGACCCGCCTGAGGTAGGGGTAGGGGTTGACCGGGGTGCCGCCGCCCGGGTGGACCTCGAAGTGGACGTGGGGGGCGGTGTAGCGGGCGTTGCCGGTCTGGCCGTTGTAGGCGACCAGCTGGCCGGCCCGGACCCTGGTGCCGGTGGCGACGGCGTAGCCGGACAGGTGGGCGTAGAAGTACTCGATGCCGTTGTCGCCCTGGAGGTAGAGCTGGATGCCGCCGTTGGTGCTGGACGACTCGCGGCTGACCACGCCGGCGACGATCGCGAACACCCGGGCCCCGTGGGGGGCCATGACGTCGGTGCCCTGGTGGCTGCGGCCGCCGGAGCGGGCCGCGCCCCAGGTGTCGACGTAGGAGTAGGGGCGCTCCAGGATGCACGACGACCCCGGGGCGCTCCCGCCCCCGGTGGGCACCGGGGCGGCGGCCGGGGTGACCTTGGCGGCCGCCCGGCGGCGCTGCTCCAGGCGGGCCAGCCGGGCCTCCACCGCCCTGGCCTCCTCCAGCCCGGCCTCCAGCCTGCCGACGGCGGCCTGGGCCTGGTCGCGCAGGGCCCTGGCTCGCTCGTAGCCCCTGGTCACCCGGCCAAGCACGGAACGGTAGGCGTCCCCGGCGACCTGGGCGTCCTCGATCAGCTGGGCGTGGCGGGTCACCAGCACGGTGGCCATCTCGACCCGGCCGGGGACCAGGGCCGGGTCCTGGTCCAGGAGGGCGTCGGCGAAGGCGAGGCCGCCCGAGCGGTACATGGCCGCGGCCTGGCCGGCCAGGGCCGCCCTGGCCCCGGTGGCCTGGCGGTCGGCCTCCTTCAGCTGCCCCTTGTCGTAGGCCAGCTGGTCTTCGGACCTGGCGAGGGCGGCCTCGGCGGCCTGGAGCTCGGCCGTTGCCGCCTGGAGGTCGGCCTTGAGGGCCCGCTGGCGGCGGCGGGCGTCCTCCAGCGGGGCCGCCTCGAGGGTCGGGACGCCCGCCAGCAGCAGGCCAAGCAGAGCAAGGCCGAAGACGAGTCGGCGCATCGGCGGCAACGTCCTTCCGCTGGGGGAACGGATGGCGGTCTGCGACGATTTGGGGGGAGCGACAGTTTATCGCCGGCCGCCGCCCCGTCCAAATCGACCGGGTCAGCCGTCGTGGAAGGCGGCCAGGCGCTCGGCCTCGTCCTCCAGCGCCCGGCGGGCGGCCGGGGCCAGCGGCTCGAACGGCTCCAGCTCGATGCGGCCGTCCTGGTGGCGCCAGGTCCCGGCCACGGCCCCGTCGACCAGGAAGATCGGGAACGAGTGGGGGGCCCGCACGTGGAAGATGCGGCTGCGGTGGCGCTCGGGCAGGACCTGGGTGCGGCGGGCGTGGACGAGCAGGTTGGCGTCCCAGGTGGACAGGAACCGGGGCGGGGCCGGGGTGCCCTCCTCGGGCAGGGGCGCCTCCGGCAGGTCGAACAGCTCCCCGCCCTGGTGGTCGCGGAACCGGCGGGTCCCGACCCGCTCCAGCACCGGCCGCAGTGGGGTCAAGGGCATGCCGGCCCAGCTGCCGAGGTCGGCCAGGGAGGCGGGCCCGAACCCAGCCAGGTAGCGCCGGACCAGGTGCTCCAGGGCCTCGTCGGGGTCGACCCGCCAGGGGCCGAGCCAGTCGGCGGCCAGGCCGTAGAGGTCGGCCCGGCGCCGCTCCCAGGTCCCCGACGGCGGCACCCGGACCATGTCGACCCAGAGCCCGACCCCGGTCCACATCGCCCGCGGGAACCCCTGGTCGGTGAGCAGCCGGAGCAGCTCGCTCTGGCGGGCCGGACCGGCGGTCAGGCGCTCGCGGACCAGGGCGGCGGCCGCCTCGGGGTCGGCGTCGGCGAGCTGGCGTCGGGCCGCCCGGGTCCACCACTCCCGGCGGGCGGCCCGGACCGCCTCGGTGAGCGGCGGGTAGTCGGCGGCCGAGACGACGTGGATGGTGACCCGCAGCAGGGTCGCCTGGACGGCCCGCCGCTCACCGAGGGCGGTGGTCAGCTGGTCGCGGCGGAAGTCGCGCAGCCGCGACCACAGGCCCACGTACGGCGAGGGGGCGTACTGGGCCTGGAGCCCGCCGACCTGCTCGAGGGCGGCCTCCAGGGGCAGCGGCGAGCGCTCCAGCAGGAGCTGGCGGGCCAGCAGGGCCCGGTTGAGCTCGCGGGTCGAGAGCACGCGCTCGGTCACGGGCGGCGAGCCTACCCGGCGCCGAAGGTGTCGAAGCCCAGCTTGACGGCCAGGCCGAGGCCGAGCAGGGCGATGGCCACCCGCAGGCGCTCGCCGGGCAGCCGCCGGACCAGGCCCGGGCCGATGCTCCCGCCGACCAGGAACCCGGCCGCCAGCGGCGCCGCCGCCGCCCAGCGCACGGGCCCGAACAGGGCGAAGCCGACCGCGGCGACGGCGTTGGCCAGCCCAAGAGAGACGTTGCGGGCGGCCACCAGCCGGGCCAGGGGCTCGGCCACCGACACGGTCAGGAGGGCCAGCAGCACCACCCCGGCCGCGGCCCCGAAGTAGCCGCCGTAGATGCCGACGGCGAACACCCCGGCCAGCAGGACCGGGCTGCGCTCGGAGACCATCCCGCCGGTGAGCCGGGTGATGGCCGGCTGGAGCAGCAGGACCAGCGACGCCCCGCCGATCAGCAGCGGCACCAGCTGCTCGAACACCTGGGCCGGGGTCGACAGCAGCAGCGCCGCCCCCACCAGCCCGCCCAGCGCCGTGGTCAGGGCCAGGCGCCGCAGCCGCCGGGCCTGGCCGGCCAGCTCGGACCGGGAGAAGCTGGCCGCGCTGACGGTGTAGGTCACCAGGGCGACGGTGTTGGTGACGTTCGCGGTCAGCGCCGGCAGCCCAACGGCCAGCAGCGCCGGGTACGACACCAGCGACGCCAGCCCGGCCACCGACCCGGCGACGCCGGCGACGACCCCGGCGATCACCAGGAGGGCTATGTCCGCGCCGTGCACGGCCGGGATGCTAGCTGGCCGGGGGGTGGGTCAGCTCGCCGGGGTCCATGCCGCCGAGCCGGCGGCGGCCGGGACGTCGGCGTGGATGCGGTCGCGGCCGGCTTCCTTGGCGGCGTAGAGGGCACGGTCGGCCCGGGCGATCAGGGCGTTCACGTCCTCGCGGCCGTCCCACCTGGCGACCCCGAGCGAGCAGGTGCCCTCGGGCTGGGCGGTGCGGAGCCGCCCGGCGATCTCCATGGCGTCGTCCAGCCCGCAGTCGGGGAGCAGGATGGCGAACTCCTCGCCGCCGTAGCGGGCCACCAGGTCGGTCTTGCGGACCGCGGCCTGCCAGGCGGCGGCCGCCTCCTTGAGGAACCGGTCCCCGGCCTGGTGGCCGTGCCGGTCGTTGTAGTCCTTGAAATGGTCGAGGTCGAGCAGGGCCACGCACACCGGCTGCCCGGACCGGCCCGCCCTGGCCAGCTCCCTCGGCAGCTCCTCGTCCCAGGCCCGCCGGTTCGGCACCCCGGTGAGGCTGTCGGTCCTGGCCAGCCGCCGCACCTCCCGGTACAGGGCCCCGACCTGGGCCAGCAGCCACAGCATGACCCCGAAGAGCACGCTCAGGGCGGCCCCGACGACGAACACCACCAGGGGCGGCATGTTCCGTTCGGTCAGGACCGGGCTGCCCGGCAGCGGCGCGAAGCGGAGGGCGAAGGTGCGGCCACCGAAGCTGAACCGGTCCCGGCGCACGTCCGGCCCCCGCGCCCGGAACCCCGCCGGCCAGCTGGCCAGCGGGCCGTCGTCCGGAGACGCCTCGTCGTACAGCTCCACGCCCATGGACGTCTGCGACCGCCACGGCCTCATCGCGGCGTCGAGGAAGTCCCGGACCCGGAACTGCCCGGTGGCCCAACCGGTGAGGGTCTGGCGCCGTTCGGCGACCGACGCGTCCGGGCGCAGCTCGTGCCCGTACACGGGCACGGACAGCTCGAAGGCCACCGGCCGCTCCCGGGCCGGAAGGTCGAGGTCGCCGGCGAGCGTGGTGTGGTTGCTCAAGGTGGCCTGTCCGCTGTCCCGGGCCTGGTCGAGGGTGGCCCGGTCGCCGGGGACGACGCGGGCGTCGGCCCCCAGGGTCGAGCTGGACGGGATCCGCGGGTAGCTGTACAGGGTGACGTAGTAGACGGGCCGCCGGCCGGGCGGCCGGATGCTGAACCCGTGCTCGCCGTCCGCCCGGGCCTGGGCCAGGAAGGCGGCCCGCCGGCCGTCGGTGACGTGCGAGCGCCAGCCGATGCCCTGGAGCCCGGGGTAGCGCTTCCCGAGGTCGAGGCTGCGGGCGAAGGCGTTGAACTCCCGGCGGTTCACCGAGTCGGAGGCCACCCACAGCGAGCGGGCGGCCAGGAGGGCGTTCTCGTAGTTGGCCATCGCGCCCTCGATCGTCGCCTTGCGCGAGTTCGCGGAGCGGTCGAGGCGGTCGTCGCGCTGGCGGTCGATCGTCTGCTGCCACCCGTGGGCGACCAGGGCCGACACCATCGTGCCGAGCACGACCACGGCCACGGCGGCGCCGCGGAGCATGTCGGACCAGCGGTCCGGGCGCTGTCGCGGGGAGGACCGCCTACGGGGACCGGGCAGGGTCATGGAACCCGTATCGACCGGATCGGGACCCGGCTCAAGCGCCGCTGCCCCTTATGGGTGCTTGACCGCCTGACCGGCCAGGGCGTCCTCGCGGGCGCGGAGGTGGTCCTTGACCTTGGAGACGAGGTCGGCGGGGTCGAACGGCTTGGTGACCCAGTCGTCGGCGCCGACGTGGAAGGCCATGGCCCGGTCGGCGTCCAGCGACTTGGCGGTGAGCATGATCACCGGGACCGGGCTGTCGGGCCGCTGGTCGCGGAAGCGGGAGCAGACCTCGTAGCCGTCCATGCACGGCATCATCGTGTCCAGCAGGATCAGGCTGGGCCGCACGTCGAGCGCCTTGTCGAGGGCGTCCTGGCCGTTCTCGGCCACCACCACCTCAAAGCCCTCGAGGCGCAGGTTGAGGGCCACGAACCGGACAATGTCACGGTCGTCGTCGGCGATCAGGACGAGCTGGCCCATAGCACTCCAGGCGTCCGACCCGCCCCTACCGATACGGGTCGGATGTGAGAACCTGGTCGATCCGCCGGCGGAACCGGCCCGACCCCTCGACCGTGGCCCCGAGGTCGCGGACCCGCTCGACCAGCCGCCGGTCCGAGGTCACCACCCTGATCCCGGCGGGGTCGGCGTCGCCGGCGACCATGGCCACGATCTCGTGGTCGGCGGCGTTGCGGCCCCGCCGGGAGGCGAAGGCGACCTCGACCGCCCCGTGCCGTCCCGGGTCCACGTCGGGCGGGCGGCGGTCGAACACGGCCGTGACCTCCTCGCCGGTGGCGGCGGCGTACCGGTCCAGCTCGCCGATCAGCCGGCGGACGGCCCGGTCGGGGTCGTTCCACCAGCGGTCGGGGCGCGACCCGATCAGGTTCATGCCGTCGACCAGCCAGCGCGGCCGCCCGCCGGTGCCGCCCGTCACCTCCGGCCCGTGCTCCATGTCACTGCCCATTCCATCATCATGCGGTTGGCTTGCTCTGGTCCGCTTCTACCACGCCGCCGCCCGCGGAAAGGGGTTGTCCACATGGACGAGACCTTCACCTACTGCTCGCTGCCGCAGATGCCGCCGCGCGAGCTCCCGGCCGGGACCGACCCCGCCCGGGTCGAGGCCATCCTGGTCAACGAGTCCAAGTGGGTGAACCACACCGTCCTGCACTACTACTTCTTCGACCGCGACACCGACGGCGAGCAGGTGTTCCTGGCCGACGGGACCCGCCAGTGGCGTCCCTGGACCACCGACAAGGCCCACCAGGACGTGGTCCGCAACGCCTTCGACCACTGGAAGGCCCAGGGCATCGGCCTGGAGTTCGCCGAGGTCACCTCCCGCGACGAGGCCGAGATCCGGATCGGGTTCATGGACGGCGACGGCTCCTGGTCGTACCTGGGCCGCCAGATCCTGGACCGCGGCGTCAACGAGCGGACCATGAACTTCGGCTGGGACCTGCTGCGCTCGCCCCGGGAGGCCGACACCGCCATGCACGAGATCGGCCACACGCTCGGGCTCCCCCACGAGCACCAGAACCCCAACGCCGGCATCGTCTGGGACGAGGAGAAGGTCTACACCACCCTGGCCGGCCCGCCCAACAACTGGCCCCGCCAGCAGACCCAGTGGAACATCCTGCGCAAGATCGAGCCCGACACCGTGCAGGGCTCCAACTGGGACCCCGACTCGGTCATGGAGTACCCGTTCCCGGCCGGGCTGATCCTCCAGCCCGAGACGTACCGCACCCAGCCCCTGCGCCCGGCCGGCGGCCTCTCGCCCCGGGACCTGGCCTGGGTGCGGGCCTTCTACCCGGCCGAGGACGAAGGCCAGCTGCCCGAGCTGCTCCCCTTCCAGTCCCGCGAGCTGGCCATCCTGCCCGGCCAGCAGCGCGACTTCGTGATCCGACCGGCGGCGACCCGCACCTACACCCTGCAGACCTTCGGCGAGTCCGACACCGTCATGGTCCTGTTCGAACGGGAGGCGGGGCAGCTGCGCTACCAGGCCGGCGACGACGACGGCGGCGAGGACCGCAACGCCACCCTCCAGCTCAAGCTGTTCCAGGGCCGCGAGTACGTCGTCCGGATCCGCCTGTACTTCAGCCAGGGCTCGGGCGAGACCGCCGTCATGCTGTGGTGAGCCGCTAAGCTCGCCTCCTCGCACCCGGGTGCCAGGAGGCCGGCTTGCACGACATCGAACCGCTCCTGCTGGCCCTGATCGTGGCCGTGGCCGCGCTGAGCGTCCTGGCCCGGATGGTCGGCCTTCCCTACCCGATCCTGCTCGTCCTCGGCGGCCTGGTGCTGGGCTTCCTGCCCGGCATGCCCGCGGTCGAGCTGCCGCCCGAGCTGGTCCTGATCGCCTTCCTGCCGCCGCTGCTGTACTGGTCCGGCTTCTTCGCCTCGCCCCGCGACCTGCGGGCCGACGCCCGGGCGATCGGCGGGGCCGCGGTCGGGCTGGTCCTGGCGACCACGGCCGCCGTGGCCGTGGTCGCCCACGCCATGGTCGACGGGCTGGTCTGGGCGGCCGCGTTCGCCCTCGGCGCGATCGTCTCGCCGACCGACCCCCTGGCCGCCACCGCCATCGGCCGCCGCCTGGGCGTGCCCCGGCGCCTGATCACCCTGCTCGAGGGCGAGAGCCTGGTCAACGACGCCACCGCCCTGGTCGCCTACCGGGTGGCGGTGGCGGCGGCGGTGAGCGGCAGCTTCATCGCCTGGCAGGCCGGGTTGCGCTTCGTGGTCGGGGCCACCGGCGGGCTGGCCGTCGGGCTGGCCGTGGGCTGGCTGGTCGCCGAGGTGCGGCGGCGGCTCGACGACCCGGTGGTCGAGATCGTCGTCTCGGTGGCCACCGGCTACGCCGCCTACCTGCCGGCCGAGCAGCTCGGCGTCTCGGGGGTCCTGGCCGCGGTCACGGCCGGCCTCTACGTGGGCTGGCGGGCTCCCGAGCTGGCCTCGGCATCCACCCGGCTGCTCGGCTTCTCGTTCTGGGAGATCCTTGTCTACCTGGCCAACGCCGTGCTGTTCATCCTGGTGGGCCTGCAGCTGCGCCCGATCCTGTCCAGCCTCGCCGGCACCACAGTGGCCGACCTGACCGCCCAGGCCCTGGCGGTCAGCGCTGTGGTGATCGCCGTCCGCCTTGCCTGGAACTTCACCATCCCCTACCTGGTCCGGCTGCTCGACCGGCGGCCCGGCCAGATCCTGCGGCGGGTCGGGGCCAGGGAGCGGCTGGTGATGGGCTGGAGCGGGATGCGGGGGGCGGTGTCGCTGGCCGCGGCCCTGGCCCTGCCCCAGGACTTCCCGATGCGGAACCTGATCCTGTTCCTGACCTTCGCCGTCATCCTGGCCACCCTGGTCGTCCAGGGGCTGACCCTGCCGGCGCTGATCCGGCGCCTGGGGGTGTCGGGCGACGGGATCGAGGAGAGGGAGGAGGTGCGGGCCCGGCTCGCCGCCACCCAGGCCGCCCTGGACCGGCTGGACGAGCTGTCGGGGGCCGACTGGACCCGCGACGACACCGTGGAACGGTTCCGGGGCCTGTTCGAGTTCCGCCGGCGGCGCCTCAAGGCCCGTGCCGGCAAGATCGAGGACGACGGCACCGAGGACCGGTCCCTGGCCTACCAGCGGCTGCTCCGCGAGCTGCTCGAGGCCCAGCGCCACGCCATCGTCCGGCTCCGCAACCAGGGCGTCATCAGCAACGACGTGATGCACCGGATCGAGCGCGAGCTCGACCTGGAGGACACCCGCCTGGAGATCTGACATGGAGGTGGTGGCATGCGCTTGACCAAGTTCGGGCACTCCTGCCTGCTGGTGGAGGAGGGCGGAGCCAGGGTGCTGCTCGACCCGGGCTCGTTCTCGGAGGGGTTCGAGACGCTGGAGGGGCTGACCGCGGTCTGCGTCACCCACCAGCACGTCGACCACCTCGACACCGGGCGGCTGCGGCGGCTGCTCGACCGCAACCCGGGGGTCCGGGTGGTGGCCGACGAGGGCAGCGCCGGAACCCTCGGCGAGGCCGGGGCCGAGGTCGAGGTGGTCCACGAGGGCGACGAGCTGGAGCTGGGCGGGCTGGGGGTGCGGGTGGCCGGGCGCGACCACGGCGTCGTCCATCCCGACATCCCGCCCGTGCCCAACGTCGGCTACCTGGTCGGCGGGCGGCTGTTCCACCCCGGCGACGCCCTGACCCTGCCCGGCGAGCCGGTCGAGATCCTGGCCGTGCCCGCCGGGGCGCCGTGGCTGCGGCTGGCCGACGCGGTCGACTACCTGCGCGAGGTCGCGCCCGAGGTGGCCGTCCCGGTGCACGAGCGGGTGCTGTCCGAGGCCGGGATCGCCGCCCACTACGGGCAGCTGGAGCGGCTGGGGGCCCGCGACCGGACCAGCTTCCGGGTGCTGGACGACGGCCGGCCGGTGGAGCTGTAGCCCGTCGGTACTACGCGGCGTGACGTATCGAGATCCGTCGAGTGCATCGGGCCTGCCCCAGCGGTTGATGGGACAGTCGGCACACCCGGGCCGGTGCCCGGGGAGTACCACGCCTACGCTCAGGGGGTCACACGTTGTTGCGTCGGAGACTGCTCACCATCGCGGCGGCGCTGGCCGGGGTGCTGGCACTGGCCGTGCCGGCCAACGCCGCCATCAACCGGCCGGTGGGGATCTGGCAGATGAACGAGCCCGCCGGTGCCCGGACCGCGGTCGACAGCAGCGGCAACGGCCTTGACGGCGTCATCGGGACCCACGTGCAGACCGGGGTCGCGCTGACCGGCGGGGGCACCGGGTACCGGTTCCCGTACCTGCGGCCCAACACCCCGCCGGCCGACCCCGAGCACCTGGTCACCATCCCGCACGACAACCGGCTGAACCCGGGCACCGGCGACTTCGCGGTCGAGCTCCGGATGCGCACCACCCACTCCTTCGGCAACGTGATCCAGAAGGGGCAGGCCGGGTCCAAGGGCGGCTACTGGAAGTTCCAGCAGCCCAGCGGCAAGATCTCCTGCCTGTTCCGGGGCTCGGCCGGCAGCAGCACCGCCTCCGCCGGGTCGACGGTCAGGGTCAACGACGGCAACTGGCACACGGTCCGCTGCGAGCGCACCGCCTCGATGGTGACGATGACCATCGACGGGGTGGTGACCGGCCGGAACCGCAACGCCACCGGCACCATCGCCAACACCCGTCCGGTGACCGTCGCCGGCAAGGGCAACTGCGACCAGGTCGAGATCACCTGCGACTACTTCTCCGGGGACATCGACTACGTGCGGATCGAGACGTCCTAGGGTTCCTGCACGCCGCCACCACGGCCCCGGGTCCTCCGCCCGGGGCCGTGGCCGTCCCCGGGCTACACTGGCCCAGGGAGAGGAGGTCGGATGGCCGGGCCGGTCGGGCAGAAGCGCTGGGGGGTGCGCCTGCTGCTGTTCCTCGGGCTGGCGGCGGGGTCGATCATCATCTCCAACTGGATGCGGATGACCGGCAACACCGACGTCATCCTCCTCACCTTCATCGGCACGGTGGTCGGCCTGGCCGGCGCCACCGTCTGCACCATCCGCGGCCTGCGCGCCTGGGGCGGTGGGCTCCCCCGCGAGGCCCCCGACCGGCCCGACAAGCGCCGCTGACGCGACCCCGGAAATGGGCTGCGCCGCCGGGACGGCCCGGTCACACTGGGCCCGGGAGCTGATCGACCACTGGAGGAGCTTGCGATGCTGCGGGTGGCGACCGGCCGGCGCGTTCGGGACGTGGACGTCGGCTAACTCCATGACCTGGCCGCCCGCCACCGGGCGGTCACCATCGATCTCGGCACCGGCGACGGACGGTCCGTGCTGGCGGCGGCCGCCGCCGCGCCGGACCGGCTGGTGGCCGGGGTCGACGCCAGCGCGGCCGCCATGGCCGAGGCGTCCCGCCGCGCCGCCCGCCCCCCCGGCCGCGGCGGCCTGGTCAACGCCGTGTTCGTGGTCGCCGCCGCCGAGGCCCTCCCGGCGGGGCTGGAGGGGCTGGCCGACCGGGTCACGGTCCACTTCCCCTGGGGCTCGCTGCTGCGCGGCCTGCTGACCGCCGACCCGGCGGTCCTGGAAGGCCTGGCCCGGACCATGCGCCCCGGAGCGGCCCTGGCCATGCTGGTGTCCTCGACCGACCGGGACCGCGGCGCCGGGGTCGGCCCGGTCGGCGGGGCGGAGCTGGCCGCCCTGGCCCCGGGCTACGCCGCCCACGGCCTGGCCCTGACCAGGGTCCGACCGGCCACCGCCGCCGACGTCGCCGCCAGCCGCTCCACCTGGGGCCGGCGGCTGGGCGCCGGCGACCGCCGGCCGGCCTGGCTCCTGGAGGCGGGACGCGACCCGGCGTCAGCCGGGCCCGGCCAGGCGGGCCAGCCGGGCCCCGGGCTCGTCGAGCCGGCCGGCGGCGGCGTCCATCGCCTCCCAGGGGTCGGGGGCGGCCAGCCGCTCACCGACGGTTCGCAGGGTGTGGCGGCCGGGAACGAACGCCGCCAGCTCGGACCAGTCCAGCGGCATCGAGACCGGCGCTCCCGGTAGCGCCCGGACGGCGTAGGGGGCGGCCATCGTCTGGGCGTAGCCGTTCCGGCCGATGTCCAGGTACAGCCGGCCGTCGCGGTTGGCGATCCGGCTCTCGGTGGTGAAGTCGCCGGGGTGGCGGGCGGCCAGGGCCTCGGCCGCGGCGATGCTGAACAGCTTGACGGTGTCGGTGTCGGCCGCCGGGACCAGCGGCACCACCACATGCAGGCCCCGCGACCCGCTGGACTTGAGGAACGCGGCCAGCCCCAGCTCCTCCAGCAGGCCCCGCAGGCCGGCCGCGGCCGCCCGGAGCACGCCCAGGTCCTCGGAGGCCGGGTCGAGGTCGAAGACCAGCTGGTCGGGGTGGTGGATGTCGGGGGCGCGGCTGAGCCACACGTGCGGGGTCAGGCAGCCCTGGTTGGCCAGGTAGGCGAGGTCGTCCGGGGTCCGGCAGACGGGGTAGGTGACCTCCTCGCGGACGGTCGCCTGGCGGGTACGCCGGTTGGGGGCGGTGACCCGGTCGATCCAGTCCGGGAAGTGGCGGCCGATCTGCTTCTGCAGGAACCCGCCCTTGCCGATCCCGTCGGGGAACCGCTGCATGGTGACCGGCCGGCCGCTGACCAGGGGAAGCATCCGCGGGGCGACGGTCAGGTAGTAGTCGACCAGCTCGCCCTTGGTGATCCCGTCGTCCGGGAACAGCACCTTCTCCGGATGGGTGACCCGGACCCGGTCGCTCACGGGCGCAACCTCCTCGGGGAACCTTCGGGGAACCCAAGCCTAGCCCCGCAGCCCGCGCCGCCGCCCCTTCCGCCCTGGCCGGACGTGGCCGCCGGCGGGAGAATCGCCCCGGGATGGCGACCGGAGCGGCTGCGGACGGCGCCGGGGCGGGGTCGCGGCGGGCGGCCCCGGCCGGCCTGGTCGGGCGCGACGACCTGCTCGGCCAGCTCGGGCGCGCCGCCGCCGAGGCCGCCGCCGGCCGAGGCGGGCTGGTGCTGCTGACCGGCGAGGCCGGGATCGGCAAGACGGCGCTGGCCACGGCGGCCGCCGCCGACGCCGAGCGCCGGGGGGCGCGGGTCGCCTGGGGCTGGGGGTGGCAGGGCGAGGGGGCGCCGGCCTGGTGGCCGTGGGTGCAGGTGCTGCGGTCGCTGACCGCCGCCGACGAGCGGCTCCGGCGGCTGGCCGCCGAGCTGCCCTGGCCGGCGCGGCTCCTGCCCGACCTGCCGGGTGCGGCCCCACCGCCCGAGGCCGGCGAGCTGGCCCCGGCGGCCCGGTTCCGGCTCCTGGACGAGCTCACCTCGGTCGTGCTGGCCGCCGCCGGCGAGCGGCCGCTGGTGGTCGTCCTCGACGACCTCCAGTGGGCCGACCCGCCGTCGCTGGAGCTGCTCGGCTTCCTGGCCCGCCGGCTCCCGGGGGCCCGGGTGCTGGTGCTCGGCACCTGGCGCGAGCTCGACCAGCCGCCCGACGACCCCCGCGCCCCCCTGCTGGCCGGCCTGGCCGCCGCCGGCATGACCGTGCCCATCGGGGCCCTCGGCGACGACGAGGTCGCCCGGCTGGTGGCCGGCGTGCTCGGCGGCGAGCCCGAGCCCGGCCTGGTCGCCGACGTGCGGCGGCGGACGGGCGGCAACCCGTTCTTCGTCCTCCAGGTGACCCGGCTGCTGGCCGCCGGCGGGCCGGCCGGGATCCCGTTCGGGGTCGCCGAGGCCATCCGGCGGCGCCTGGCCCGGCTGACCCCGGCCTGCCGCGACCTGCTGGCCGCGGCCGCCGTGGCCGGGCCGGAGCTCAGCGTCGCCCTGCTCGCCCGGGTCAGCGGCCAGCCGGCCGGGGTCGTGCGGGACCTGCTCTCCGAGGCCGTCCGGGCCCAGGTGGTGGCCGCCCCGCCCGAGCCCCTTGCCCCCTACCGCTTCGCCCACGACCTGTTCCGCGAGGTCCTGGAGGACGGGCTCGGCGCCGGCGACCGGGCCCGGCTGCACCTGCGCGTCGCCGCCGCCCTCGAGGCCGAGCGTGCGGCCAGCGGCGCCGTCCCGCCGGCCCGGCTGGCCAGCCACTTCGCCCAGGCCGGGACAGCCGGGGAGGGCGGGGCGGTCCGCTGGGCCGCCCTGGCCGCGGCCGAGGCGACCCGCCGCCTGGCCCACGAGGAGGCCGCCCGCGCCTGGGCCAGGGCGCTGGAGGTCCTGGACGGGTCGGCCAGGGCCGACCCGTGGCGCCGGTCCGAGCTGCTGCTGGAGCTGGCCGCGGCCCGCCGCCGGGCCGGCGACCTGCCCGGCAGCCGCCGGGCCTGCCTGCAGGCGGCCGAGCTGGCCCGGGCGGCCGGGGACGCCCGCAAGCTCGCCCTGGCCGCCCTCGGCCTCCACGCCGTCGGCACCCGCAGCTGGCCGACGGTGGCCCATGAGCTGGTCCCGGTGCTGGAGGAGGCCGCGGCCGGCCTCGACGACCGCGACCCGCCGCTGCGGGCCCGGGTGCTGGCCGCCCTGGCCCGGGAGCTGGCCTGGAACGGCCTGGACGTCGAGCGGGCGGCCTCCCTGGCCGCCGAGGCCGCCGCCACCGCCGAGCGGACCGGCGACCGGACCATCCTGGCCGCCGCCCTGCTGGCCCGCCACAACGCCGGCTGGGTCCCCGAGAACGCGGCCGAGCGGCTGGCCACGGCCTCGCGGATCGCCGAGCTGGCGGGCGGCGAGGACCCAGAGCTGCTGGCCGAGGCGCACCTGCTCGCGGCCGCCGACCTGCTGGAGCTGGCCGATCCCCGGTTCCGGACCGAGCTGGCCACCTTCCTGCGGCTCACCGCCGACCTGGGCCAGCCACGGCTGCGCTACGCCGCCCTCACCCGCCGGGCCATGGAGGCGCTGCTGGCCGGCCGGACCGGCGAGGCCGAGCGCCTGGTCGCCGAGGCGGCCGATCTCGGCCGCGAGATCGGCGAACCGGACGCCGCCGACGTCGAGCATGCCCAGCTCTGGGAGCTGCGCGGGCTCCAGGGCCGCCGGGCCGAGCTGCTGGAGCGCACGCGCGGCCTGTTCCCCGACGGCTCCCCCGAGGCTCGCTACTACCTGGCCACGGCCCTGCTCGAGCAGGGCGACCGCGCCGGGGCCGGGACGGCCGCCGCGCCGCTGCTGGAGGCGACCGTCCCGGCGGCGGTCCCGGCCGGCCGCACCTGGCTCACCGCGATGACCTTCGCCGCCGGGCTGGCCGCCGCCCTGGGGGCGGAGGCGGCCTGCCGCTGGCTGTACGACACCCTGGCGCCGCACGCCGGCGGGGCGGTCGTGATCGGGGCCGGGATCGTCTTCCGGGGCACGGTCGACCACCATCTCGGGGTGCTGGCCGCCGCCCTCAGCGAGCCGGCGGCGGCCAGGGCCCACCTGGAGCTGGCCCTGGCCGCCCACGAGCGCCTGGGCGCCCGAGCCTGGGCCGGGCGGAGCCGCCGGGAGCTGGAGCGGCTGGGGGGCGGCCAGGACCCGGCCCTGGCGGCCGCGGGGACCGCCGGGGCGGCGGAGCCCGGCGGCGCCGGGGGCGTCTTCCGGCGCGACGGCAGCCTCTGGACCCTCGGCTACGCCGGCCAGACGGTCCGGATGCGCGACGCCAAGGGCCTGCGCGACCTGGCCGTGCTGCTGGCCGCCCCGGGGCGGCCGGTGGCCGCCGCCGACCTGGTCGCCGCCGCCGCCGGGGAGGACGCGGTCCCGGCCGGCCTGCGGCTGGGGGCCGACGAGGTGCTCGACGACCGGGCCCGGGCCGAGGTCCGGGCCCGGCTGCTCGACCTGGAGGCCGAGATCGACGAGGCCAGCCGCTGGCACGACCCGGCGCGGGCCGAGCGCGCCGCCCTGGAACGCGACGCCCTGGTCGCCGAGCTGGCCGCGGCCACCGGCCTCGGCGGCCGGGCCCGGCGCCTTGGCGACCAGTCGGAGCGGGCCCGCAAGACGGTCACCGCCCGGATCCGGGACGTGCTGGGGCGGGTCGAGCGGGCCCACCCGCCCCTCGGCGCCCACCTGCGGGCGTCGGTGACCACCGGCACCTCCTGCAGCTACTCCCCGGCGACCCCCACGGCCTGGGACCTGTAGGGGGCGATCTCGCGGGCTCTGGCGCCTTCTCGCGCCCTCCCGGTGAGGACAGACCGCGAGCCACGCGAGGAGCACACCATGTACGACCTGATCGTCGTCGGCGCCCGGGTCGCCGGCTCGTCCACCGCCCTGCTGGCCGCCCGCGCCGGGCTGCGGGTGCTGGTGGTCGACCGGGCCACCTTCCCCAGCGACACCCTCTCGACCCACCAGGTCCAGCTCCCCGGGGTGGCCCGGCTGCGCCGCTGGGGGCTGCTGGACGCGGTGATCGCCTCCGGCGCCCCGGCGGCCCGGCGGGTCCGGTTCGACACCGGCCCGGTGGTGCTGGAGGGCCGCTACCCGGCCTTCGAGGGCGTCGACGCCGTCTACAGCCCGCGCCGGACGATCCTGGACAGCCTGCTCCTGGACGCCGCCAGGGCGGCCGGGGCCGAGGTCCGCGAGCGCTTCGCCGTCGAGGAGCTCACCACCGAGGACGGCCGGGTCACCGGCATCCACGGCCGCGAGAAGGGCGGCCCGGCCGTGACCGAGCGGGCTCGGCTGGTCGTCGGCGCCGACGGCAAGCACTCCATGGTGGCCGGGGCGGTCGGGGCGGCCGCCCACCACGAGCAGCCGGTCCGCTCGATGGCCTGCTACACCTACTGGGAGGGCCTGCCCGTGGAGGGCGGCGAGCTGTACGCCCGCGAGGGCCGGGCGGTCGGGGCCTGGCCGACCAACGACGGGCTGACCCTCCTCTACGTCGCCTGGCCGGTGGCCGAGTTCGCCGCCTTCCGGGCCGACGTCGAGGGCGGCTTCCTCGGCACCCTGGACCTCGCCGGCGACCTCGGCCGGCGAGCCCGGGCCGGCCGCCGGGCCGAGCGCTTCCGGGCCAGCCCCGACCTGCCCAACCGCTTCCGCCAGGCCCACGGGCCGGGCTGGGCCCTGGTCGGCGACGCCGGCCTGGTCATGGACCCGATCACCGGCCAGGGGGTCGGCGACGCCCTGCGCGACGCCGAGCTGCTGGCCGGCGCGGCCGAGGCCGGCCTGGGCGGGCGCCAGCCGCTCACCGAGGCCCTGGCAGGCTACGAGCGAGCCCGGGACCGGGCGGCCAAGCCGATGTACGAGTTCACCACCGAGCTGGCCGCCCTCGCCCCGCCCCCGCCCGAGGCGCGGGCGCTGTTCGCCGCCGTGGCCGAACGCCCGGGCGAGACCGACCGCTTCCTGGGCGTGCTCACCGGTTCGGTGCCGATGGACGGCTACTTCGCCCCCCGCAACCTGCTCCGGGTCCTCGGCGTCCGCCGGATGGCCAGACTGATGCTCGGGCGGCGCCGGGCGCACACGGCCGCTCACACGCCCGCTGTCGATGCTGCCGCCGTCGACAGCCCGGCGCAGGCACCGGGCGCCGTTGGAGGAGGAGCCTCATGACCGACACCCTCGCGCCGGCCGCCGGCCCGACCGTCAAGGAGCAGGGTGGTGCCCTGCTGGCCCATGCCGCCGGCTACGCCAGCCACCGCGCCATCGCCATCGGGCTGCGCAGCGGCCTGCTGGCCGAGCTCGAGCGGACCCCGGACGGGGCCACCCCGGGCCAGCTGGCCGAGCGCCTCGGCATGGACCCGTTCTACGTGTCGGTGTGGTGCCGGGCCGCGTTCGCCGCCGGGGTCTGCGTGCGGGCCGGCGACGGCTACCGGCTCGCCCCCCACATGGCCACCCTGCTGCTCGACCAGAGCTCGCCGGCCTACGCCGGCGGGGTGTTCAACGTGCTGGAGCAGCACGAGATGTTCGGCCGCTTCGAGGCCAGCCTGGCCTCGGGGGAGCGGATGTGGTGGGCCGACACCAGCCCCGACTGGATCGCCAACGTCTCGGTCACCGGGACCCCCTTCTACAACCGGCTCGTCCCCGGCGGCCTCCAGCAGGTCCCCGGCCTCGACGAGCGCCTGGCCGGCGGCGGGGTGATCGTGGACAGCGCCTGCGGCGCCGGGGTCGGGCTGGTCCGCCTGGCCGCCCACTACCCGGGCTCCCGGCTGGTCGGGGTGGACGGCGACGCCCACTCGATCGACCTGGCCAAGGCCCGGACCGCCGAGGCCGGCCTGGACGACCGGACCCGGCTGATCTGCAGCCCGCTGGAGGACTTCGAGGTCCCCGAGCCGGCGGCCCTGGTCGTCAACAACATCTCCATGCACGAGTGCCGCGACATCGACCAGGTCACCCGGCGGGTCTACGACGCCCTGGAGCCGGGCGGGTGGTTCGTCATCTCCGACTTCCCCTTCCCCGACACCGACGACGGCCTGCGCAGCGTCCCCGGCCGGGTCATGGGGGCCATCCAGTTCTTCGAGGCCCAGATCGACGACCAGCTCCTCCCCCGCGCCATCTACGACGACCTGCTGGCCCGCCACGGCTTCACCGACCCGGGGTCGGCCGTCATCACCCCGATGCACGCCATCACCTGGGCCCGGCGCCCGGCGTGACCGCGTCAGGGGTTCAGGGCGAGGAACAGGAAGGCGGCGAAGATCGCGAGGTGGACGCCGCCTTCCTGGAGGGTGGCGCGCCCGGGGAGGACGGTGAGGCCGCCGACGACCACGGTGATGGCCAGCAGGACCATCTGGGTGGGACCGAGGCCGAGGATCAGCGGCCCCTCCTGCCAGATGGAGGCGACGGCGATCGCCGGGATGGTCAGGCCGATGCTGGCCATGGCCGAGCCGTAGGCGAGGTTGAAGCTGGTCTGCACCCGGTCGCGGCGGGCGTTGCGGACGGCCGCCAGGGTCTCGGGGGCCAGCACCAGCAGGGCGATCACCACGCCGACGGCCGAAGCCGGGGCACCGACGGCCTCGACGGCGTTCTCGATCGCCGGCGACTCGATCTTGGCCAGGCCGACCACGGCCACCAGCGCGACCAGCAGCAGCCCGAGGCTGACCAGGGTCTCGCGGGCGGTGGGCGGGTCGGCGTGGCCGTCGGCGTCGTCGGTGACCCCCACGGGCAGGAAGTAGTCGCGGTGGCGCACCGTCTGCACGACCACGAACAGCCCGTACAGGGCGAGCGAGGCCACGGCCGCGAAGGCGAGCTGGGCCGAGGAGAACTCCGGGCCCGGCCGGCTGGTGGTGAAGGTCGGCAGCACCAGGCAGAGCGTGGCCAGGGTGGACACCGTGGCCAGGGCGGTGGCCGACCCCTCGGCGTTGAAGGCCGCAACCCGGGTCCGGAGCGCCCCCAGCAGCAGGCACACCCCGACGATGCCGTTGCAGGTGACCATCACGGCGGCGAACACCGTGTCGCGGGCCAGGGTGGCCGCCTCCTCCGGGGGGCTGGAGGCCATCAGGGTGACGATCAGGGCGACCTCGATGACGGTGACCGCCACGGCCAGCACCAGCGAGCCGAACGGCTCGCCGACCCGGTGGGCGACCACCTCGGCGTGGTGGACGGCCGCCAGCACCGAGGCGGCCAGCAGCACGCCCACGACCACCAGGACCAGGGCCGGCGGCTTCTTGGCGCTCCAGGTCGCGGCCAGCACCAGGACGGCCAGCGGCGGCACCACGGCGGTCCATGCCGGCAGGCGCAGCTGCCTCAGCACGGCCCCCGCTGTGGCTCGGTCACGGTGTCACCTCCTGGTCGCGAAGCGTAGCAGCGCCCCAGGCTCGTCCCTGGAATCACCCGGTCGGGGTGAGGCGCGTCACGCTCGGGGACAGGAGACTGCGCACAGCCGATGGTCGATGTGCTCGGGTCCGAGCGGGAGGTGCGGTGGTGAGCGACGGGGAGCGGCCCAACATCCTGGTCATCTGGGGGGACGACATCGGGATCACCAACCTGAGCTGCTACAGCCACGGGTTGATGGGGTACCGGACGCCCAACATCGACCGGATCGCCGACGAGGGGATGCGGTTCACCGACTCCTACGGGGAGCAGAGCTGCACGGCCGGGCGGGCGGCGTTCATCACCGGCCAGAGCGTGTTCCGCACCGGCCTCTCCAAGGTCGGGATGCCGGCGGCCCCGGTCGGCCTTCAGGCCGAGGACCCGACCATCGCCGAGCTCCTCAAGCCGCTCGGCTACGCCACCGGGCAGTTCGGCAAGAACCACCTCGGCGACCTCAACGCCTTCCTGCCGACGGTGCACGGGTTCGACGAGTTCTTCGGCAACCTCTACCACCTGAACGCCGAGGAGGAGCCGGAGCTGCCCAACTACCCGCCGGCGGCGGACTTCCCGCACTTCCAGGAGCGGTTCGGGCCCCGCGGGGTGCTGCACTCCTGGGCCATCGAGGAGGACGACGGGACCGAGGAGCCCCGCTGGGGCCGGGTCGGCCGCCAGCGGATCGAGGACACCGGGCCGCTGACCAAGAATCGGATGGAAACCGTCGACGACGAGATCCTGGAGCACGCCCTCGACTTCATCGACCG
>DASZON010000350.1:0-3174 GCA_035550755.1 Actinomycetota bacterium
GCAGCACCGGGCGGGGCAGGTTGATGTCGACCACCAGGACCACGGCGGTGACCGCGACCCAGGCCAGGGCGACCGGGATCAGCACCTTCCAGCCGAAGTCCATCAGCCGGTCGAAGCGCAGCCGGGGCAGGGTGGCCCGCAGCCACACGAAGATGAAGATGAAGAAGAAGACCTTGACGATGAACCACAGGATCGGCCAGAGCCAGGGCAGGAAGTCGGGCGCCGGGCCGTCCGGGCCGCCGAGGAAGGCGGTCGTGGCCACCGCCGACACGGTGATGATGTTCAGGTACTCGGCCAGGAAGAACAGGGCGAACTTCACCCCCGAGTACTCGGTGTGGTAGCCGCCGACCAGCTCGGACTCGGCCTCGGGGAGGTCGAAGGGGGCCCGGTTGGTCTCGGCGATGCCCGCCAGCAGGAACACCAGGAACAGCGGGAACTGGAAGATCACGTACCAGCGGGGGATGAACCCGAGCAGCGGGTCGCCCTGCTGGGCGGCGACGATGCCGGCGACCGACAGGGTGCCGGCGGTCATGAACACCCCGACCAGCGACAGCCCCTGGGCGATCTCGTAGCTGATCATCTGGGCCGAGGAGCGGACGGCCCCGAGCAGCGGGTAGTTCGACCCCGAGGCCCAGCCGGCGAGGACGATCCCGTACACCTGCAGGCTGCCCATGGCGAGCACGAACAGCAGGCCGACGTTGAGGTCGGTGAGCTGGGCCCGCTGGGTGCCGAAGGCGAACCCGAACGGGATCACCGTGAAGGCCAGGAAGGCCGGGATCATCATGACCACCGGGGCCAGGACGTAGAGGATCCTGTCGGCGTTGGTGGGCCGCACGTCCTCCTTGAAGAACAGCTTGATGCCGTCGGCCAGGGACTGGAGGACCCCGAAGGGCCCGACCCGGTTGGGCCCAACCCGGGTCTGCATGAAGGCGACGACGCGCCGCTCCAGCCAGATGGTGAACAGCACGGTCAGCATCAGGGCGGCGAACACCCCGACGACCTTGACGACGAGGATGACGACGTCCCACACGGTCCCGCTCACGCCGCCGCCTCCTCGACCGCGGTGAGCTTGACCCGCAGGGCCGGGTCCTGGCCGATCAGGGCCCGCAGCGCCAGGTCGGGCTGGTTGGCGGGGACGAACACGCAACCGGGGGCGACCGTTGGGGCGACCCGGACCGGCAGCCGGGCCGTCCGGTCCTGGCCGAAGTCGACCTCGGCGGTGGCCCCGTCGGCCAGGCCGAGCCGGGCCGCGTCGTCGGGGTGCAGCTCGGCGAACGCCCCCGGGGTCTCGCGGTTCAGGTCGGCCGCCCTGGCCAGCATCGAGGCCGCGTCCAGCAGCAGCGGGTAGCTGATCAGGGCCAGCTTGTCGTCGTCGGGCGGCTCGGCGCCCGACCGGGGGGCTGTGGACAGCGGTTCGCCTGCTCCTTCGCGACCGGCGGCCCGCCTGCGGAACGTCGAGGTCTCGGCGACCACCTGGTCGGGGCGGTGGAGGCCGAGGTCGGCGCCGAGGCGGATGGCCAGCTGGTCGGCCAGGTCCCAGATCTGCTGGGCGGCGCCGCCGACCGGGACGGCGCGGTGGGTGGCCTGGACCCGGCCCTCCCAGTCGGTGAAGGTGCCCTCGGTCTCGGCGTGGACCATCCCGGGCAGGAGCACGTCGGCCTGGCTGGTGGTGTCGTTGACCTCGTGGTCGACGGCGATCACGAACGCCCGCTCCAGGGCCTGGTCGGCCAGCTCGCGAGGGCCGTGGTCGCGGTGGAGGTCGACCCCGGCCAGGACCAGCACGCCCAGCTCGCCGGCGGCGGCCGCGGCCACCATGGCCGGGCCGTCGAGCCCGGGCGCTCCGGGCAGCTCCGCCCCCCAGGCCTCGGCCAGCTCGGCCCGGGCGGTGTCGTCGCCGACCGGCCGGCCGCCGGGAAGAAGGTCGGGCCGGGCGCCGACGTCGAGCGCGCCGCGGTCCCCGGCCCGCCGCGGCACCCAGGCGAACCGCCCGCCCAGGGTGGAGGCCAGCCGGGCCGCCGCGGCCAGCCCGCCGGTGGTCGCCCCGCGCCAGCCGGCCAGGACGATCACCTCGCCTTCGCCCTCGGTGAGCAGCTTCCCGTCGTCGCCTTGGCCGCGGCCGAGGCGCTCGCACGCGTCGGCCTGGCCGCCGGGCCGGGTGGCGACCACGGTGGCGAACTCGGCCAGCCGCCCCGGGCGGGACCCGACCGCGACCACCGGCACGCCCCGGCGCATGGCGGCCTTGCGCAGCCGCAGCCACAGGATGGGCGACTCCTCGTGCGGGTCGAGGTCGACCACCACCACCGCCCGGGCCGCCTCCAGGTCCCGGTAGGTCGGCATGCCCTCGTCCGGGCCCCGCCCGGCCACCGAGGCCACGGCGGCCGCGTCGGCCCCGTCCTCGGGCCAGGAACGGGCGTCGACGTTGTTGGTGCCGAACGCCACCCGGGCGAGCTTCTGCAGGGCGTAGGCGTCCTGGTCGGTGAGGTGGCCGCCGACCAGCACCCCGACCCCCGTTGACCTGGCCGCCCGGATGCCGTCGGCGGCCCGGCGCAGGGCCTCGGACCAGGAGGCGGTGCGCAGCTTGCCGTCCTCGGAGAGGTGCGGGATCAGCACCCGCTGCGGGGTCTGGGCGTAGGCGAACCCGTAGCGGCCCCGGTCGCAGTTCCAGGCCTCGTTGACGTCGTCGTTGTCGCGGGCCAGCTGGCGGGTGACCAGGCCCCGGCGGGCGTCGATGCGCAGGTTGCAGCCGGCCGCGCAGTGGTTGCAGACCCCGTCGGTCGAGGACAGGTCGAACGGCCGCGCCTGGAACCGGTAGGAAGGCGAGGTCAGCGCCCCCACCGGGCAGATCTGGACGACGTTGCCGCTGAACTGGCTCTGGTAGGGCTCGTCCTCGTAGATGGCCACCTGCTCGAGGGCCCCGCGCTCGAACAGCTCGATGAACGGGTCGCCGGCGATCTCGTTGGAGAAGCGGGTGCAGCGGGCGCAGAGCACGCACCGCTCCCGGTCCAGCAGGACGGTCTCGGAGATCTTGATCGGCTTCTCGTAGCGGCGCTTGGTCTCGATGAAGCGGGTCTCCCCCGGCCCGTGGGCCAGGGTCTGGTCCTGGAGCGGGCACTCGCCGCCCTTGTCGCACATGGGGCAGTCGAGCGGGTGGTTGATCAGCAGCAGCTCGAGGTT
>DASZON010000351.1:0-19364 GCA_035550755.1 Actinomycetota bacterium
CGTCCGAAGGAACTGTCCCCATGCCGATCAGCCGTGCCGACGTCGAGCACGTCGCCCGCCTCGCCCGCCTCGCCCTGACCGATGAGGAGCTCGACCGCTTCCAGGCCCAGCTGTCGGTGATCCTGGAGGAGGCCGAGAAGATCCGGCGGCTCCCGACCGAGGGGGTGCCGCCGACCGCGCACCCGCTGCCGCGGGTGAACGTGTGGCGCGAGGACGTGCCCGGGCCCTGCCTGACCCAGGAGGAGGCGCTGTCGACCGCGCCCGAGGTCGAGCTGGGCCGGTTCAAGGTGCCCCGGATCATCGAGGAGGCACCATGAGCCCGGCCACCCCGGACCCGGGCGCGGCGTCCCTGGCCGACCTCACCGCCCACGAGCTGGCCGGGCGGTTCGCCGACGGGTCGGCCACCGCCGTGCAGGCCACCGAGGCCGCCCTGGAGCGGATCGCGGCCACCGACGAGCGGCTGCACGCCTTCCTGACCGTCACCGCCGACCAGGCCCTGGAGGACGCCCGCCGGGTCGACGAGCGCCGCCAGCGGGGCGAGCGGCTGGGCCCGCTCGCCGGGGTGCCCCTGGCCCTCAAGGACGTGCTGGTCACCAAGGGGATCCGCACCACCGCCGGGTCCCGCATCCTCGACGAGTTCGTCCCGCCGTACGACGCCACCGTGGTCAGCCGGCTGCGCCAGCGCGGCGTCGTGATCCTGGGCAAGACCAACATGGACGAGTTCGCCATGGGCTCGTCCACCGAGAACAGCGGCTACGGGCCGACCCGCAACCCCTGGGACACGACCCGGGTGCCGGGCGGGTCCCGCGGCGGGTCGGCCGCGGCCGTGGCCGCCGGCCAGGCGCCGCTCGGGATCGGCACCGACACCGGCGGGTCGATCCGCCAGCCGGCCGCCCTCTGCGGCATCGTCGGCGTCAAGCCGACCTACGGCCTGGTCAGCCGCTACGGGCTGATCGCCTTCGCGTCCTCGCTCGACCAGGTGGGCCCGTTCGCCCGCGACGTCCGCGACGCCGCCGACCTGCTGGAGGTGATCGCCGGTCACGACCCGATGGACTCGACCTCCATCCCCGACGCCCCCACCGACGTCACCTCCCGGCTCGGCGACGGGATCGACGGGCTGCGGGTCGGGGTGGTCAAGGAGCTGTTCCTCGAGGGCACCGAGCCGGGCGTGCTGGCCCAGGTCCGCGAGGGCCTGGAACGGCTGGAGCGGCTCGGGGCCCGGCTCGAGGACTGCTCGCTGCCGTCGTTCGAGTACGCGCTCTCGGCCTACTACCTGATCGCCCCGGCCGAGTGCTCCTCCAACCTGGCCCGCTACGACGGCGTCCGCTGGGGGCTGCGGGCCAAGGACTCGGCCGACGTGGTCGACATGATGCAGCGGACCCGCGAGACCGGGTTCGGGGCTGAGGTCAAGCGGCGGATCATGCTCGGCACCTACGCCCTCTCGGCCGGGTACTACGACGCCTACTACGGCCAGGCCCAGAAGGTCCGGACCCTGGTCCGGCGTGAGCTCGACAGCGCCTACGATCGGTTCGACCTGCTGGTCGGGCCGACCGCACCCTCGGTCGCCTTCCCGATCGGGGAGAAGGCCGACGACCCGCTGGCCATGTACCTCAACGACGTCTTCACCATCCCGGTCAACCTGGCCGGCAACGCGGCCATCTCGGTCCCGGCCGGGCTGTCGGAGGGGCTGCCGGTGGGGCTCCAGCTGATCGCCCCGGCCCTCGGGGAGGGGACCATGTTCCGGGCCGCCTGGGCGTTCGAGCAGGACCTGGGGCTGCCGGCCCGGCCGGTCGCGGTCCGGGACCCCGACACCTCGACCGCCGAGGAGGTGCGCCCGTGACCGCCGCCGTCGCCGAGGAGGCCGGCACCCGCCGCTTCGAGACGGTCATCGGCATCGAGACCCACTGCGAGCTGGGCACGGCCACCAAGATGTTCTGCGCCTGCCCGTCGGTGTTCGGGGCCGAGCCCAACACCCGGGTCTGCCCGGTCTGCCTGGGCGAGCCGGGCTCGCTGCCGGTGGCCAACGGCCGCGCGGTCGAGCTCGCGGCCCGGATCGGCCTGGCCCTGCACTGCCGGATCGCCGAGCGGTCCCAGTTCCACCGCAAGAACTACTTCTATCCGGACATGCCCAAGAACTACCAGATCTCCCAGTACGACGAGCCGCTGTGCGTCGACGGCTGGCTCGACGTGGACGTGGAGGGCGAGGTCCGGCGGATCGGGATCACCCGGGTCCACCTCGAGGAGGACACCGGCAAGAGCCTCCACGTGGGGGCGACCGGGCGGATCCACGGGGCCGACTACTCCCTGGTCGACTACAACCGGGCGGGCATCCCCCTGGTCGAGATCGTCTCCGAGCCCGACCTGCGCACCGCCGACGAGGCCCGCGCCTACGCCGAGGAGCTGCGGGCCGTCCTGCTGGCCCTCGGGGTCTCGGACGCCAAGCTCGAGGAAGGCTCGATGCGGTTCGACGTCAACGTGTCGATCCGGCCGCTGGGCCAGGCCGAGTTCGGCACCAAGATCGAGCTCAAGAACCTCAACTCGCTGCGCAGCCTGCACCGGGCGGTCGCCTACGAGGCCGAGCGGCAGCGCCGCGTCCTGGCCGAGGGCGGCAAGCTGGTCCAGGAGACCCGCCACTGGGACGAGGGCGCGGGGCGGACCGAGCCGATGCGGTCCAAGGAGTTCGCCACCGACTACCGCTACTTCCCCGAGCCCGACCTGGTGCCCATCGAGGCCACCGCCTCCTGGGTCGAGGGCCTGCGGGCCGACCTGCCCGAGCTGCCGGCCGAGCGCCGGGCCCGGCTGGCCGCCGCCACCGGCCTGCCCGCCAAGGAGGTCGGCTGGCTGGCCCGCGACCCGGACGTGCTCGCCTACTTCGAGGCCGTCGCCGCCGGGCGGGATCCGAAGGTGGCCGCGGCCTGGGTGATGGGGGAGCTGCAGCGGGACCTGCGCGAGTTCGACCACACCATGGCCTCGAACCCGGTGGGGCCGGAGCGGCTCGGCCAGCTGCTCGACCTGCTGGCCGCCGGCACCGTCTCGGCCACGGCGGCCAAGGACGTCCTGGCCGAGATGTTCTCCTCCGAGGCGGCCCCGGCCACCATCGTCGAGCGCAAGGGCCTGGCCCAGATCTCCGACAGCGGCGAGCTGGAGGCGGTGGTGGCGAGGGTGGTGGCGGCCAACCCCGACCTGGCCGAGAAGTTCCGCAGCGGCAAGCGGGGCGTGCTCGGCGCCATGGTCGGCCAGGTCATGCGCGAGACCCGCGGCCGGGCCAACCCCAAGCTGGTCAGCGACCTCCTGGAGCGCGCGATCGGGGAGTAGGCCCGAACCCGCCGCCGACCTGGCTCGAACCACGTCCGCATACCGGGACGTATAAGCTGCTTGCGCCATGACCACCACCCCCCAGGTGCTCCTGGATCGTTACGAGGTCGGCCCGCTGCTCGGCGCGGGCGGCATGGCCGAGGTCTTCGAGGGCCGGGACCGGCTGCTGGCCCGCCGGGTCGCCATCAAGGTGCCGCTGGCCCAGCACGCCCACGACCCCGACTTCGCCCAGCGGTTCCGGCGCGAGGCCCAGGCCGCGGCCAGCCTCTCGCACCCCGGGGTGGTGGCCGTCTACGACACCGGGTCCGAGAACGGCACCCACTTCATCGTCATGGAGTACGTGGACGGCCGCACC
Organism: Actinomycetota bacterium; assembly: GCA_035550755.1. Lineage (GTDB taxonomy): Bacteria > Actinomycetota > CALGFH01 > CALGFH01 > CALGFH01 > CALGFH01. Next base: position 3,671 of record DASZON010000351.1, read on the forward strand.
CTCAAGGAGGTCATCCGGGCCGAGGCGCCGCTGTACCCGGACCGGGCGGCCGAGATCACCGCCGACGTCTGCGCCGCCCTGGGCGCGGCCCACGCCCGCGGCCTGGTCCACCGCGACGTCAAGCCGGCGAACATCATGCTCATGCCCGACGGCCGGGTGAAGCTGATGGACCTGGGGATCGCCAGGGCGGCCGCGGGCGAGACGGTCACCCAGACCGCGGCCATGCTCGGCACCGCCCAGTACATCTCGCCCGAGCAGGCCCAGGGGCAGGACGTCGATTTCCGCAGCGACCTGTACTCGCTCGGCTGCTGCCTGTACGAGATGCTCACCGGGACGGTGCCGTTCCGGGGCGCGACCCCGGTGGCGATCGCCTACCAGCACGTCCGCGAGAACCCGGCCCCGCCCCGGCAGCTCAACCCCGACGTGCCGCCGGCGCTGGAGGCGGTGTGCCTCAAGGCCATGGCCAAGCGGCCGGAGGACCGCTACCAGACGGCCGCCGAGTTCCGGGCCGACCTGGTCCGGGCCCGGTCCGGGCAGCGGACCGCGGCCGGCTCGGTCGCCGCCGGGGCGGCTACGGCGGCGATGGCCACCACCGTCCTGCCGCCACTTGCCGGCTACCCGGGCGCCGCCGACCCGACCTCGGCCTACGGGCCGCCGGTGACCGCCGGGCGGGCCGCCCGCCACGCCGCCGAGGCGCAGCCACCGGGCCGCCGCTGGTGGTTGTACGTGCTGGTGCCGCTGGGGGTGGTGGCCCTGGCCGTGCTGGTCGCGTTCGTGGTGTCGCGCCTGGTCGACACGCCGACGACCACGACCGGAGGTATCCCGACCCTGCCCACCGCGCCCCGGCCCGAGGTGGTCCCGACCACCGCCCTCCAGACCTCGACCTCCCAGCTCCCGACGACCTCGCGGCTGCCGACCACGAGCGCGCCGCCGACCACCGCGCCCCCGAGCACCCAGCAGCCGGGCCAGGTCCAGGTGCCCGACGTGATCGGCCGCCGGCCGCGGGCGGCCCGGGCCGAGCTGGAGGCGGCCGGCCTCCAGGTGAACCAGCAGCAGGTCCCGGTCCGCGACCCCCAGCAGAACGGGCGGGTCGTCCTCCAGTCCCCGCAGGCCGGCACCACCGTGCAGCGGGGCTCCAGCGTGACCATCCTGGTCGGGGTCCGCTTCGGCGACGGCGGCGGGGACGGCTGATCGCGACCTCGCGGATCGTGCTGTTCGGGGCCACCGGCTACACCGGCCGGCTGACCGCCGAGGAGCTGGCCGGAGCCGGGGCCAGGCCGGTGCTCGCCGGACGCGACCGGACGCGGCTGGAGTCCCTGGCGTCCCGGCTCGGCCGCCTGCCCGTGGCCGAGGCCGACACGGCCCGCCCCGACAGCGTCCACGCCCTCGTCGGCCCCGGCGACGTGCTCGTCAGCACCGTGGGCCCGTTCCTGACCCGCGGCGAGCCCGCCGTCCGGGGTGCCCTTGCCGCCGGGGCCGCCTACCTCGACTCGACCGGGGAGCCGCCGTTCCTGCGCCGCGTGTTCGACGAGCTCGGCCCGCGGGCGGCCGGCCGCTGCGCCCTGGTCCCGGCGTTCGGCTACGACTTCGTCCCCGGCAACCTGGCCGGCGCCCTCGCCCTGGCCGAGGCCCCGGGCGCGACCCGGGTCACGGTCGGCTACTTCGCCACCGGCGGGGGCGGCTTCTCCAGCGGCACCGTGGCCTCGGGCGCCGGGATGCTCATGGAACCGGGGTTCGCCTGGCGGGCCGGCCGGCTGCGCCGCGAGCGGACGGCCCGGCGGGTCCGGTCGTTCCGGATCGGGGGGCGCGACCGGCTCGCCGTCAGCTACGCCGGGAGCGAGCACTACGCCCTGCCCCGGTTCGCCCCCGGCCTGCGCGACGTCGAGGTCTACCTGGGCTGGTTCGGCCGCCGCTCCCGAGCCGTCCAGGCCTTCTCGGCCGTCGGCGCGCCCCTGGGCCGCCTCCCCGGGGTCGGGGCTTTGACCCGGGCGGCCACCGCCCCGCTCGGCCGCCGCACCGGCCAGGGCCCCGACGAGGCGACCCGCCAGGCCGGCCGTTCCCTGGTCGTCGCCGTCGCCGCCGACGACCACGGCCAGGAGCTCGCCCACGTCCACCTCCAGGGCCCCGACCCCTACACCCTCACCGCCCGCCTCCTGGCCTGGGCCGCCACCCACGCCGCCGGAGGTGGCCTGCAGGGGACCGGCGCCCTCGGCCCGGTCGACGCCTTCGGCCTCCAGGCCCTCCAGGCGGGCGCCGTCACCGCCGGCCTGGACCGGATCGACCGCTAGTCTCCCTACCGGACCGGGAACGCCCGGATCAGGGCCTGGGCCACCCGGCTGTTGGTGGCGTCGCCGGCGGTGGTCCGCAGGCTGACCCAGGTGCCGGCGCGGAGCCGAGCTCCTGGGAGGACGCCACGGTAGTGGCCAGCCTCCACCTGCTCGAGCTTGATCCGCTTCCAGGTGGCGCCGTCGTTGGTGGAGAGCTGGAGGGTGGCGACCACGACCTCGCCCGGTGGGGCGCCCTCCTGGCGGGCGATGTGGAGGTCGACGGTGACCGGGCGGCCGGCCACGGCGCCGTTGCGGCCGCCGAGGGGCGCCGCCTGGTACTCGACGTCCAGGAGGGGCAGCAGGGCATACGGGTCCGGGCCGCCGGGGGAGGCGGAGCTGAACCACCAGCGGGTCCTCGACACGTTGGCCAGGCCGGTCAGGCCCTTGAGGTCGAGGTCGCGTTCCAGCCGGTACCGGGCCCGGGTGGCCGGGACGGTGACCTGGAGGAACGGGTCGCGGGTGCGGCCGACGAGCTGGCCGTCGCGGTACAGGCGGAACGCCTGGTCGGCCACCGGGGGCTCGCTCCACTCCCACGGGTAGCCGTTGTGGCCGCCGGTGTCGCGCAGGTCGGCCACGCCGGCGAACAGCTCGGTGGCGGTGCGGTCGCCGTAGCCGTGGGCGTGCAGGGGCGCCCAGAACCACCGCTCCTCGGTCCGCTGGCCGGGCTGGTAGGGGTCGGGCCAGGGGCCAAGGAAGTCGATGAACGCCTCCCCCCGGTACCAGACGGCGTCGTGGAACCACTGGATCGGGGCCGGGCTCACGTACTCGTACCGGGTCCGCGGGACCGCGACCGACTCATAGGTCCCCCCGGAGAAGAACTGCAGGGGCGCGAACCCGACCCGCACGTCCTGGTACTCGGCGTGGTCGTTGAGCGACCGGTAGCGGCCGGTGACCCTGGCCAGCTCGTCGGCCCCGTCGACCACCCACCGCGGCGGGCGGGGGACCCGGCCGCCGAACAGCAGCAGGTCGTACAGGCTCGAGGCGGCGGCCGGGGAGGCCGTCCCGGCCGGCAGCAGCCGGGTCCGCAGCTCGACCTCGAACTGGCCCACCCGCGCTCTGCCGGTCGGCTGGGCGAACAGGCCACGCTGGGCGGTGGCCCCGCCGACCCCGAAGCTCATGGCCAGGCCGTAGTCGCCGCCGTCGTCGAGCCGGGTGTAGCCGAGGTCGGCCGAGCTGGCGTCGGTGTCCACCCCCCGGACCCGGACCCTGACCGGCTTGGCCCTGCGGGCGTCGAGGGTGAAGGTGGTGTCGCCGGAGACCCGCGTCTCGGGGTCGCCGACCATCGAGACGGTGTCGAAGTCGCCGCCGGCCACGAACCCCATGATGTGGTAGTGGCCGGGCGCGACCCTGAGGGTGGCCGAGCCCGTCTCGTCGAAGGACACGAAGTCGGCGAACAGCTGGCCGTCGTCGACGTTCATCACGCCGGCGTCGGCGAAGGTGGCCGGCTTGCCGTCGCGGCCGACCGCCTTGAGGGTCAGGTCGTAGCGCTCGGGCTCCTTGTAGAAGCCGATCGGGACCCGCACCGCCGGGCCGCCGGCCGGGGTGGCGATCACCGCGCCGCTGTAGCGGCCGGGCGGCCCCGCAGCGGCGTCCACGGTGACCTGGGCGCTGGCCTCGGCCCCGGGGGCGAGGGTGAGCCGCGACGGGGCGACCGAGACCATCCCGGCCGGGGCCGGGTCGCCGGCCTGGGTCTCCAGCTCGACCCGGAGGCCGACCGTGGCCGCCGCCGGGCCGAGGTTGAGCAGGGGCAGGGCCTTGGTGACGGGCCGGAGGTCGGTCTGGGGGTAGCGGAAGTAGCCGTAGTCCACGTTGGCCCGGCGGGCGATCAGCCGCTGGTCGATGGCGTGGCCGATGTCGAGGCGTCCGCCGCCCTGCTCGTAGACGCCCAGGTCGGGGTTGGGGTCGGCGGTCCCCATGAGCACGGCCTTGATCCGGGCCGGGGTCCAGGCCGGCCAGCGCTGGGCCATGATCGCGGCCGCCCCGGCGACATGCGGGGTGGCCATGGAGGTGCCGGTGAGGCGGGTGTACCACTGGTTGACCGGGTCGCCAAGGGCGGTGCCGGCGGCCCGGGCGGCGACGATGTCGACCCCGGGGGCGGTGATGTCGGGTTTCATGGCGTAGTCGCCGAGGCGGGGGCCGCGGCCGGAGAAGTCGGCCAGCCGGTCGTCGGCGTCGACGGCCCCCACGGTGAGGGCGGCGGTGGCCACGCCCGGGTTCTCCACCGTCTGCTCGCCGGGCCCGGAGTTGCCGGCCGCGACCACGAACAGGGTCCGGTGGCGGGCGGTGAGGCGCGAGATGGCCTGGCTCATCGGGTCGGTGCCGTCGGTCGGGAACCCGCCGAGGCTCATGTTGACGACCCGGGCCTTCTGCCTGGCCGCCCACTCCATCCCGGCGATGATCCCGGAATCGGTGCCGAAGCCGGAGTCGTCGAGGACCTTGCCGTTCAGCAGGCTGGCCCCGAAGGCCACGCCCTTGCGGGCGCCGGCCGCCCGGGCGCCGGTGCCGGCCACGATCGAGGCCACGTGGGTGCCGTGGCCGAGGTGGTCGGTGGTGGAGCCGGACTCGGCGAAGTCGGCCGAGGCCACCACCTTGCCGCGGAGGTCGGGGTGGGTGGTGTCGATGCCGGTGTCGAGCACGGCCACCTTCACGCCCTTGCCGGTCAGGCCGGCCGACCAGGCGGCCGGGGCGCCGACCTGGGTCAGGTTGGGGTCGAGGTCGGTGGCCCGGAACCGGCGGTCCAGCCACACCCGGGTGACCCCGGCGAGCTTGCCGGTGGTGTGGCTGCCGCTGGTGCCGGTCTCGGCCAGGGCGGCCCCGAGCTTGGCCGCGGCCGCCCGCGGCTGGCGCACGGCGGTGGCGCGCAGGCTGGCCAGCTCGCGGACCGGGCGCAGGGAGGCCGCGGCCAGGGCCGGCGGCCGCCGGGCCGTCCGGCGCTGCACGATCAGGGGCAGGCTGGGGGCGCGGGCGTCGGCGTAGCCCATCCGCTGCAGGGCCGACACGTTGAACAGGTCCAGGTCGAGCAGGCGGCCGACCAGGTGGGCCACGTCGCCGGGGATGACGTGGAGGTCGCCGTGGACCGTCACCATCTGGAAGCTGGGCCGGGCCCCGGGGCGCTTGGCCGCGACCACCTGGACGGACTGGCGCTGGCCGGGCCGCTGGCGCACCAGCACCTTGTCGCCGGTGAGCAGGGTGACGGCGACGGCCCGATCCTGGGCGGCCCGTACCGCCCGGGCGGCCGGGGCGGGCTCGGCGCTGGTCCCCGCGGCCGGTCCGGAGGAGGTGACCAGCAGGGCGGCCACGGCGAGCAGGACGGTGAGGTGGCGGACTCGGCGCGTGGTGGGCATGGCTGCCTCCTCCGGCGTTCTTCGTACCGTCGGTGAGGTTCACACCGAACGCGCCTTGAGTCCAGACTGCGAAGAGATCCGCGGCCATCCTGTGATCTAGGAGGATCGGCGCGGTGGGGCGGGTTCGCTCAGTCGCGGCCGCGGTGGAGGTTGTGGGTCCGGACCAGCTTGCTCAGGGCGCGGTCGTGGCGGCGCCGGGTGGCGGCGACGACCGGGTCGGCGCGCCGCTCGGCCCAGGCCAGCTCGCGCTGGAGCTTCTCCCAGGCGGCGAAGCGCTCGGCGGGGAGGCGGCCGTCGTCCAGGGCCTGGCGTACCGCGCAGCCGGGCTCGGTGCGGTGGCGGCAGTCGTCGAAGCGGCACCCGGCGGCCAGGGCCTCGACGTCGTCGAAGGCGGCGGCCGTCCCGCTGCCGTTGGTCCAGAGGCCGAGCTCGCGCAGGCCCGGGGTGTCGATCACCAGGCCGCCACCGGCCAGGATGACGAGCTGGCGGCTGGTGGTGGTGTGGCGGCCCTTGCCGTCGTCGCGGATCTCGCCGGTGGCCAGCAGGTCCCGGCCGGCCAGCCGGTTGACCAGGGTGGACTTGCCGACGCCGGAGGATCCGAGCAGGACCGCGGTGCGGCCGGGGGTCAGCATGGCCGCGATCTCGTCGACCCCCTCGCCGGTGTAGCAGCTCAGGGCGAGCACCTGGACGCCGGGGGCGACCGCGGCCAGGGCGGCGAGCTCGGTGGCGACGTCGGTGCCCCAGTCGGGGCAGAGGTCGGCCCGGCCGAGCACGACCACCGGCTGGGCGCCACTCTCCCAGGCCAGGGCGAGGAGCCGCTCCACCCGGCGCGGGTTGGCGTCGCGGCCGGGGGCGACCACGGCCACCACCAGGTCGACGTTGGCCGCCAGGACCTGCTCGCCGGCGCCGGTGCCGGGAGTGCGGCGGGTCACGGCGGTGCGGCGGGGGAGCACGGCGTGGATGCGGCCGTCGCGCAGGGCCACCCAGTCGCCGACCGCCGGCAGGTCGGCCACGCTCGGGCCGGCCAGGTGGCGCAGGCGGCCGGTGGGGCGGGTGAGCAGCTCGCCGTCGCCGCTGCCGACCAGGTCGCCGCCGCGGTGGGCGGCCAGCACCCGGCCGGGCCGGTGGCCGCTGTCCGCCCAGGGCGCGAACTGGCCGGCGAAGGCGCCGTCCCAGCCCAGCAGTTCGAGGTCCATGGGCCCAGCATGGGCCGCCGCCGCCGGCCCCGCACCCGAATTACCCGGTCACGAGCCCCGCCGGGCCGGGGCCCGACCCCAGGAGGGGCCAGCCCCGGCGGCCCGGTCGCCTTGACCGCCGGCTCGGCCCGCGATCAGGATGCGGCCGCCGGTCGCGACAGTTCGTCCATTCCCGGACGAGGAGGAGGAAGGTGGGCAGCGGATGACCGCGGCCAGGATCATCGAGGCGATCGGGAGCCTGCTCTGGCCGCTGCTGGTGGCCGTGCTCCTGATCCGCATCCTCCCCCACGTCCCCGGGGTGGTCGCCGACCTGCGCCGGGCCCTGCGGACCCGCGCCTTCACCGTCAAGGTCGCCGGCGCCCAGCTGACCGTGGAGGAGGCCACCGAGCAGCTCCGCCGCCAGGTCACCGACCTCCAGACCCACATGGCCATCCAGCTGGCCGAGCGTGACGGCGCCGGCCCGCCGGCCCCGGCCCCACCCGGCCGGCCGACCCTGCTGTGGGTCGACGACCAGCCCGACGACCACGCCCTCGAGCTGGCCAAGCTGCGCGACGACGGGATCGAGGTCCTGCTGGCCCGCTCGACCGCCGAGGCCCTGGACGTGCTGTCGCTGCGCCGGGGCGTCCACGCGGTGGTCACCGACCTCGGCCGCTCCGAGGACGGCGAGTTCCGCACCCACGCCGGCCTGGCCCTGCTCCGCCAGCTCAAGGAGGCCGAGCACGACCAGCCGGTCCTGGTCTACACCGAGGCCGCCCGGGCCGAGCTGGACCGCCAGGACGCCTTGGACGCCGGGGCGGCCCTGGTCACGGCCTCGCCGGTCGAGCTGCTGGCCGCCCTGCGGCGGATCCTGGGCGCGCCCGCGGCGGGCCGGTCCGACGGCGCCGGACCGGCCGGCCCGCCGTCCCAGGCCGGGCAGCGCCGGCCCCGGCGGCCCATCCGTCCCGGCTGATCCCCGGCGCGCCGGGCCCTCAGTCGATGGCCCGGCGCAGGAACAGCCGGATGCCGACGGCCAGCGAGACCACGATGGTCACGGTCAGCACCAGCACCGAGACCCACGGCCGGATGTGGGGCACGTCGGGGACCATGGCCGCCCGCATGCCCTCGCTGACGTAGGTGAGCGGGTTGCAGGCGGTCACCACCTGGAACCAGGGCAGGTGGTCAAGCGACGCCCACGGGTACTGGCTGGCCCCGGTGAACAGCAGCGGGGTGAGGATCAGGGCGAACATCACGTTGATGCGGTTGGGCGGCACGGCCGTGCCCATGATCATCCCCAGGCACGACCCGACCAGGCAGCCGAGGACCAGGACGGTGGCGAACAGCGGCAGGGCCCCGGCCCGCCACGGGATCGACCCGAGGATCCAGACCCCGACGGGCAGCATGACCAGCGCGGCCAGCAGCGCCCGGAGGCTGGCGAAGACGACCTTCTCGACCGCGACCATGCCGACCGGCAGCGGGGCCAGCAGCCGGTCCTCGATCTCCTTGGTGAAGCTGAAGTCGATCACCAGGGGGAAGGCGGTGCTCTGGAGGCCGGTGACGACGGCCGTGAGGGCGAGGATGCCGGGGAACAGCACGCGGGTGTAGCCGGCCTGGGCGAAGCCGAGGTCGGTCAGGACCTTGCCGAAGACGAACAGCAGGAACAGCGGCTGCAGGACCACCTGGGCGAGGAACACCGGCAGCTCGCGGCCGGTGACGTACAGGTCGCGCCAGAGCACGGCCAGGAACGCCCTGGCCGGGCTGGCGGCCACCCGGGGCGCCCCGGTGGCCGCGGGGGAGGGTGACCGGCTGGTGGTGATACTCATCGCAGGGTCCTCCCGGTCAGCGCGATGAAGACGTCCTCCAGGCTGGGGATGCCGATGGTCACGTCGGTGAGCCGTGCCCGGTGGCCGGCCACCAGCTCGGCCACCGGCGCCACCAGCTGCGGCGCCTCTCCGGTCACGTAGAGCCGGGCCCGCAGCCCGCCCGGAGCGGCCACCTGCTCGACCCGCTCCACCCCGTCCAGGCGGCCCAGCTCGTCCAGGAGCCCGTCGGCGCCGACGCCGTTCAGGGCCACCGCCACCTCCAGGGTGGTGCGGCCGGGCAGGCCGCGGGTCAGGGCGGCCGGGGTGTCGAGGGCCAGCAGCTTGCCGTGGTCCATGATCCCGACCCGGTCGGCCAGCTCGGCCGCCTCGTCCATGTCGTGGGTGGTGAGCACGATGGTCACGTCCCTGGCCTTGAGGTCGCGGACCCGGTCCCAGACGAACAGCCGGGCCGCCGGGTCCAGCCCGGTGGTCGGCTCGTCCAGGAACAGCACCTGGGGCGCGTGCATCAGCGCCCGGGCGACCATGACCCGCTGGGCCTGGCCGCCCGAGAACATGTCGGGCTTGTCGTCGGCCCGGTCGGCCAGCCCGAACTCCTCCAGCAGGGCGTCCGCCCGCCGGGCCCGCTCGGCCGCCGGCACCCCGTGGTAGGCGGCGTGGAAGAGCAGGTTCTGGCGGATCGACAGGGAGCGGTCGAGGTTGTTGCGCTGGGGCACCACCGCGACCAGGCTCCGGGCCCGCACCGGGTCGGCCCCGACGTCCACCCCGCTGACGCTGGCCTTCCCCCCGGTCCGCCGCACCCGCGTGGTCAGGATCCCCACCGTGGTCGTCTTCCCGGCCCCGTTCGGGCCCAGCAGCCCGAACACCTCGCCCCGCCGGACCGCGAAGCTGACCCCGTCGACCGCGTTCCCCTTGGCCTTGCGGTACCGCTTGACCAGGTCCTGGACCTCCACCACCGGGCCCTGCCCGTTGCCCTCCATGCACACCTCCCGACGGTCCCCAGCCAGCCTAGTCCTGGTCGCCGAGATCGACGCCGCCCTGGGCTCGGGGGGGCCAGGCAGGTCGTCGAGGACCTCCTGGACGCGCCGGTGCGCCGGTTCCCGACCCTCGAGCTGCTGCCGGTGGTGTGGCAGCTCCAGGCCAACGTCACCTCAAGCTGTCGCGGGCTCCCGGGCTCGGCGTTCCGCTGGTGACCGTCTAGCGGGTGATGACGACCTTGCCGGTGACCTTGCGGTCGTAGAGGTCGCGGATCAGGGGGAGGGCGTCGGCCAGGGGGGCGGTGGCCTGGACCTTGACCGACAGGGCGCCGGCGGCGGCCTCCTCGGCGAGCATCGCCATGTCCTTGACGCCCTGGTCGGGGGGGACGCTGGTGAACACCCGGAAGCCGAAGATGGTGACGCCCTTGCTGTAGAAGCGCTCGACCCGGAAGGTCGACTCGGCGTCGGCCGAGTTGCCGTAGACGACCACCCGGCCACCGGCTGCGGTGGCGTCCAGCAGGGGGCCGACCATGGGGCCGCCGATGCCGTCCACGACCACGTCGAACTCGCCGTCGACGGGGGAGCCGTCGCCGGGGTGGATCAGGGCCTCGGCCCCGAGCTCGCGGAGGGCGGCGGCACGCTCGGGGCTGCGGGCCTGGCCGGTGACGGCCGCCCTGGCCTGGAGGGCGACCTGGACGGCGAAGCGCCCGACCCCGCCGGCGGCCCCGGTGACCAGCACCCGGTCGCCGGCGTGGACCCGGGCCAGGCGGAGGATGCCGACGGCGGTGAGCCCGGCCACGGGCAGGGTGGCGGCGGTCACGGAGTCGCAGGCCGAGGGGAGCGGGGCCGTCCATTCGGCCGGCACCACCACCTTCTCGGCGAAGGCACCGCCCGACGGCGAGAGGGCCACCACCCGCTCGCCGACGTCGAAGCTGGTCACGCCCTCGCCGCGGGCGGCGACGGTGCCGGCCACGTCCCAGCCGATCACCGTGCCCGGCGGCTGCGTGGCCGCGGTGCGGATCTCGCCCCGGTTGACCGAGGTCGCCTCCATGTCGAGCAGGAGCTGGCCGGGACCGGGGGACGGGTCGGGGACCTCGGCGTGGGACAGGGCGGGGGAGGCCGACGGGTCGGCGACGAGGGCGCGCATGGGCGAAGCCTACTACGCCGGTTCGTCCACTCCATCCCCACGCCCCACCTGCCGATCAAACGGAACGAGGGAGGTGAGGAGATGCGCGGCAACGGCCGGTACCGGCTCGCCCTTGGGCTCGCGCTGGGGTCCAGCCTGGCGTTGCTGGCCTTCCTGCTGGCCCGGCCGGTCGGCGACGACGCCGTCAAGCTGGTCGCCAACCTGGCCCAGCTGCTGGCCCCGGTGGTGGCCGCGGCCAGCTGCGCCGTGGCCGCGGTGTCGGCAACGGGCCGGACCCGGCGGGCCTGGGCCCTGCTGGCCGCCTCGGCCGGCTCCTGGGCGGTCGGCCAGGCCACCTGGGTCTGGTACGAGCACGTGGCCCAGCGCGAGCTGCCCTTCCCGTCCCTGGCCGACCTCGGCTACCTGGCCGCCATCCCCCTGGCCGCGGCGGCCATGCTCGCCTTCCCGGGCCGGGCCGAGCGGGCCGTCCTCCAGCTGCGGTCCCTGCTCGACGGGGCCGTGATCGCCACCTCGCTGCTGTACACCAGCTGGGCCGTGGTGCTCGGCCCGGTGTTCCGGGCCGGCCACACCGGCCTCATGGGCCAGGCCATCGCCCTCGCCTACCCGCTCGGGGACGTGGTCCTGGTCACGGTCGTGTTCGTGGTCGTGGCCCGGATCCGCGTCGGCGGGGCGCCGGTGCTGCTGCTCGGGGCCGGCCTGGTCGGCCTGGCCGTGGCCGACACCGGCTTCGCCTATCTCACCCAGGCGGCCTCCTACCGGACCGGGGTCCCGACCGACGTCGGCTGGTTCCTCGGCTACCTGCTGGTGGCGGCGGCCGCCCGCCGGCCCGCGACCGTCGGGATCACCTGGGTCGGGCGGCGGCCGGGCCGGGTCCAGGTCCTGCTGCCGTATCTTCCCCTGGCCCTGGCGGTGGTCACCTCGGCCACCCTGCAGCTGCGCGGCGTGGCCAGCGGGCCGTTCCTGTACTGGACCTTCGTCGCCCTGGTGCTGCTGATCGTCGGCCGCCAGCTGCTGACCGTGCTCGACAACCAGGCCCTCAACCGCCGGCTGGCGGCCATGGTCGGCCAGCTGGAGCACCGGGCGTTCCACGACGGGCTCACCGGGCTGCCCAACCGGGCGCTGTTCCGGGAGCGCGTCGGCCACGCCCTGCGCCGCCGCTCCCAGGCCGGGACCCCGCTGGCCCTGCTGTTCATCGACCTGGACGACTTCAAGACGGTCAACGACCAGCTCGGCCACGCCGCCGGCGACGACCTGCTGGTCGCGGTGGGCCGGCGGCTGGAGACGTGCATCCGCGGCGAGGACACGGCCGCCCGCCTGGGCGGGGACGAGTTCGCCATCCTGCTCGAGCAGGCCCCCAGCCACGAGGTGGCCGTCCGGGTGGCCGGGCGCATCCTCGAGGCGATGCGCCCGCCCTTCAGCCTCGGCGGCGTCGAGGTCCAGGTCGGGGCCAGCGTCGGCGTCACCGTCAGCGACGCCACCGAGGTCGACGACGTCCTGCGCGAGGCCGACGTGGCCATGTACACCGCCAAGGCCCGCGGCAAGGGCCGCTTCGAGCTCGCCTCCACCTCGGTCCGTGCTTGACACGGTCGGTACCATCCCAGTTACGCAACCGAAACCTCGGACAGGAACCGTGATGCCCTCCCGGATCACCCTGGTACTTATCGACTAGCGCGGGACCGCCGCCATAGGCGGACCCGCGCGGAGCCTCCTACGCCCTCGGGCAGGAGGTTTTTTTCTTGCCCGACTGCCCTCGACCACCCTTGAACCCCTGGGAGCAACCGTGAAGCTCACCGGCGCCCAATCGCTCATCCGCAGCCTGGAAGCCTGCGACGTCGACGTCGTGTTCGGTCTTCCCGGCGGGGCCATCCTTCCCGCCTACGACCCGCTGCGGGAGTCGTCGGTGCGCCACATCCTGGTCCGCCACGAGCAGGGGGCCGGGCACGCCGCCGAGGGCTACGCCTGGGCCACCGGCAAGGTCGGGGTGTGCATGGCGACCAGCGGGCCGGGCGCGACCAACCTGGTCACCGCCCTGTGCGACGCCTACATGGACTCGGTGCCGCTGGTGGCCATCACCGGCCAGGTGCCGAGCTGGGCGATCGGCTCCGACGCCTTCCAGGAGTGCGACACCACCGGCATCACCATGCCCGTGACCAAGCACAACGAGCTGGTGCTGGACGTCGACCGCATCCCCGGGGCGGTCGCCGAGGCGTTCCACATCGCCGCCTCCGGCCGGCCCGGCCCGGTGCTGGTGGACGTGCCCAAGGACATCCTCCAGACGACCACCGAGTGGGACTGGCCGTCCACCACCGACCTGCCCGGCTACCGGCCGGTGACCCGGCCCAACGGCAAGCGGGTCCGCGAGGCCGCCGCCCTGCTCCGGGAGGCCCGGCGCCCGGTGCTGTACGTCGGCGGGGGCGTGACCAAGGCCGGGGCCGAGGCCGCCCTGCGCGAGCTGGCCGAGGCCACCGGGGCGCCGGTCACCACCACCCTGATGGCCCGCGGCGCCTTCCCCGACAGCCATCCCCTGGCCCTTGGCATGCCGGGCATGCACGGCAACTACGCCGCCGTGGCCGCCCTCCAGGAGGCCGACCTGCTGGTCGCCCTGGGCGCCCGCTTCGACGACCGGGTCACCGGCAACCTGGCCGCCTTCGCCCCCAAGGCCCGGATCGTCCACGCCGACATCGACCCGGCCGAGATCGGCAAGAACCGCACCGCCGACGTGCCCATCGTCGGCGACGTGAAGCTGGTCATCGAGGAGCTGGCCGGGGCCTACCAGGCGGCCGTGGCCGCCGACGGGGCCGGCGACAACGAGGCCTGGCAGCGGGCCTGCGCCCAGTGGAAGCAGCGCTTCCCGTTCCGCTACGACCAGCGCGAGGACGGCCCCCTCAAGCCCCAGCACGTGGTCGAGCGGGTGTCGGCCCTCACCGGCGGCGAGGCGGTGGTGGTGGCCGGGGTCGGCCAGCACCAGATGTACGCCGCCCAGCACTTCCGCTTCGACCGCCCCCGCTCCTGGATCAACTCCGGCGGGCTGGGGACCATGGGCTTCGCCGTGCCGGCGGCCATGGGGGCCAAGGTCGGCCGCCCCGACGAGCTGGTGGTGGCCATCGACGGCGACGGCTGCTTCCAGATGACCGCCCAGGAGCTGGCCACCTGCAGCATCGAGCGGATCCCGGTCAAGGTCTTCATCCTCAACAACGGCCACCTGGGCATGGTCCGCCAGTGGCAGGAGCTGTTCTACGACGAGCGCTACTCCGAGGTGCACCTCGGCTTCGAGTGCCCCGACTACGTCAAGCTGGCCGAGGCCTACGGGGCCCTCGGCCTGCGCTGCGACCGGGCCGAGGAGGTCGACGCGACCCTGGAGAAGGCACTGGCCACCGACGACCAGCCGGTGGTGGTGGACTTCCGGGTCGACTCCCACGAAGGGGTCTTCCCGATGGTCCCGGCCGGCCGGCCCAACGACGAGATCATCCTCGGCCCCGAGTTCACCCCCGAGGAGCAGGCGGCGGCGACCCGCCGGGAGGTGCGCGCCTGATGAGCACCCATACCATCTCGGTGCTGGTCGAGGACAAGCCGGGGGTCCTGGCGAGGATCTCGGGGCTGTTCAGCCGGCGCGGCTTCAACATCGACTCCCTGGCCGTGGGGCCGACCGAGGACCCGGGCCGCAGCCGCATGACGATCGTGGTCGACTGCGCCGAGCGGCCCCTGGAGCAGGTCACCAAGCAGCTCAACAAGCTGGTCAACGTGCTCAAGATCGTCGAGCTGCAGGACGACAAGGCGGTGGAGCGCGAGCTCGTCCTGGTCAAGGTCAAGGCCGACCCGTCCGTCCGCTACCAGATCATCGAGCTGGCCGAGATGTTCCGGGCCAAGATCGTCGACGTCGGCCCCGACGCCCTCACCATCGAGGCCACCGGCAGCCCGCCCAAGGTCCAGGCCATGCTCGAGCTGCTCGACCCCTACGGCATCCGCGAGCTCGCCCGCACCGGCAGGGTCGCCCTGGCCCGCGGCGGCAAGGGCATCACCGACAAGCCCCTGCGCGTGGCCAGACCCGCCTGACGCGCCCCCGACGAAGGAGATCGCCGCCCATGGCCACCATCTACTACGACGACGACGCCGACCTGGGGCTGGTCCAGTCCCGCAAGGTCGCCGTGCTCGGCTACGGCTCCCAGGGCCACGCCCACGCCCTGTCCCTGCACGACTCGGGCTGCGAGGTCCGGGTCGGGCTGCACGAGGGCTCCACCAGCCGGGCCAAGGCCGAGGCGGCCGGGCTGACCGTGACCAGCCCGGCCGAGGCCTGCGCGTGGGCCGACCTGATCATGGTGCTGGTCCCCGACACCGTGCAGCGGCACCTGTACGCCAGCGACATCGCCCCCAACCTCAACCCCGGCGACGCCCTGTTCTTCGCCCACGGCTTCAACATCCACTTCGGCTACATCCAGGTCCCCGACTCCGTCGACGTGGCCATGGTCGCCCCCAAGGGCCCCGGGCACCTGGTCCGGCGCCAGTTCGAGAACGGCCAGGGCACCCCGGTGCTGGTCGCGGTCGCCCAGGACGCCTCGGGCAAAGCCTGGGACCTGGCCAAGAGCTACGCCCGGGCGATCGGCGGGACCCGGGCCGGGGCCCTGGTCACCACCTTCCAGGAGGAGACCGAGACCGACCTGTTCGGGGAGCAGGCCGTGCTCTGCGGCGGCGCCACTGCCCTCGTCCAGGCCGGCTTCGAGACCCTGACCAAGGCCGGCTACCAGCCCGAGGTCGCCTACTTCGAGTGCCTCCACGAGCTCAAGCTGATCGTCGACCTCATGTACGAGGGTGGCCTGGCCGGCATGCGCTACTCGGTCTCGGACACGGCCGAGTACGGCGACTACACCCGGGGGCCGCGGGTCATCAACGACGACACCAAGGCCGAGATG
>DASZON010000352.1:0-7699 GCA_035550755.1 Actinomycetota bacterium
GTCTCGCGCTCGACCTTGTCCCCCCGGAACTGGAGGATCTTGACCACGTGGACGGGCTCGCCGCCGTCGTAGCGCAGCCCGGTCTCGGCGACCCAGATGTCGCCCTGGCCGCGGAGCTCGCGGGGCTCGAAGTCGAGCCGGGCCGGGTAGCGCCGGCGCCAGCCCTCGATGTTGGCCTTGCCGGCGAAGCGCTCGCCCGACTGGGGGAACTCCAGCACCGCGTCGTCGTGGTAGAGCTCGGACGCCTTGTCCTCGTTGGGGCCGCCGGTGTACCGCCACTGCCGCAGCAGCTCCCTGCGGACGTCCTCGTACTGCATGGTTCCTCCGGTCACTGCTGGTTGACGGAAAGGTCGAGGCGGTAGGCGAGGATGCGGACCGGCTCGGTGTCCTGGAGGCGGAGGTGGCTGGTCGCCTCGAAGTCGAACGACGGCGCCCGGCGGAACCCCATGGCCTCGTACATGGCCACCGCGGCCGGCATGAAGGCGGCCGTGTGCAGGCCCAGCACCGGCGCCCGGGCGACCCGGGCCCGCTCCAGGCAGGCGTCCAGCAGCGCCCGCCCGACGCCCAGGCGGCGCACCGCCGGGTTGACGCCCAGGGCGCGCAGCCCGGCCCAGCCCGCCGGCCAGCCAACCCCCTCGGCGGCCGCGTCCTCGTAGAAGGTGACCGTGCCCACGAGCCGGCTGCCGTGCTCGGCCACCAGCAGGCGGCCGGCGCCGGCGCGGGCGTCCAGGTCGAGGATGTCGGCCAGGTACGGCCCGAACACGGCCGGCGGGAGCGCGGTCGCGTACTCGCTGTAGGCGGCGAGCAGCACGCCGCGGACGGCCCGGCGGTCGGAGCGGTGGGCCTCCCGGACGCGCACGGCGACGCCGGACAGGCTGAGCTGGGGCATGGGTCGGCACTCCCCCGAGGGCACGACGGAGATCTGGTCGCCCGACCCTACGGTCCCGGGGCGGCGGGCACATCGGCAACCATTGCCTATCCGGGGCGCGGCCGCCCGGTGGCGGCGGCCGGGCTCAGCGGGAGGCGGCGAAGGCCCGGGCCGCCTCCCGGCGGGAGCCGACCCCCAGCTTGGCCAGGATCGCGGCCACGTGGTGGTCGACGGTGCGGACCGAGACGACCAGCCGGTCGGCGATCTCGGCGTTGGTCAGCCCCTCGGCCAGCAGGGCCAGGACCTCGAGCTGGCGGTCGGTGAGGCCGCTGGGGTTGGCCCGGGTCTCCGGCCGGGGCCGGCGGGGGAGCCGGGTCACCCCCAGGCGCCGGAGCCGGCCCCGGACCAGGTCGGCGGCGGCGGTCGCCCCGAGCTCCTCCAGGGTCCGCAGCCCGGCCAGCATCTCCTCCGGCCGCCCCGAGTCGGCCAGCTCCAGGGCCCGCTCGTAGGGGGCGCCGAGCGCCCCCCAGGCGTCGGCGGCGCCGCGCCAGTCGCCCTCGATGCCGAGCGCGAACTCGGGCGGGCAGCCGTCGAAGGCCCGGACCGGCCGGCCGCAGCGGGCCAGCCACCGCAGCAGCTCGCCCCGGTAGCGCTCGGCCCCGCTGGCCGCGGCCCGCTCCAGCGGGAGGCCGGCCAGGGCGGCCGCGCCCTCGGGGTCGCCGGCCAGCCAGGCCGCCTCGACCCGGGCCGTGCCGGCCAGGGCGATCGCCTGGACCGAGTTGGTCCGGGTGGCCGCCCGCCAGGCCTGGCCGAGGAGGGCGGCGGCGCCCGGGTCGCCCCGGCGGGCCAGCAGCCGCCCCAGGGCCGACAGGCCGAAGCTGGCCAGCACCCCCGGGTCCTCGCCGGCCAGCAGCCGCCGCAGCCCGGCCTCGGCCTCGCCGAAGCGGCCCCGCAGGGTGAGCAGCATGCAGCGGTGGGCCTCCAGGTTGTACTCGTGGGAGGCGAACCCGTAGGAGCGGGCGTGGGCCAGGCCCTCGGTGAGCGGCTCGTCCAGCTCGCCGAAGCGGCCCAGCCGGTACAGCCCCTCGACCAGGTTGGTGTAGCCGCGCTGGCGGTACTCGTACTGGTGGGCGGCCCGGGCCACCTCCACCGACCGCCGCAGGTGCCCCGCCCCGGCCGGATCGCCCAGGTCGAGCATGGCGTAGCCGAGGTAGTTGAGGGAGTGGGCGACCACGTCCGCCTGGCCGGTGGCCTCGCCGAGGGCCAGGGCCTCGGTGGCCCGGGCGATCGCCTCGGCGGGGCGGTCGGTCAGCTTGAGGATGGCCGCCTGGTAGGTGGCCGCGCGGGCCAGGCGCGGCCGGTCGCCGAGCGGCTCCAGCAGCGCCACCGCCCGCCCCACGGCCTCCCCGGAGCCGCCGGGGTCGTTGACCATGTAGAGCATCCGCGACAGGGTGGTGAGGGCCTGGCCGAGCAGGGCCGGGTCGCCGGTCCGCTCCCGCAGCCGCACCACCTCCCGGGCCCGGGTGACCGCGGCCTCGAACCGGGACAGGTTGTAGAGCACCCAGACGCTCTCCTCGAGCACGGTGGCCCGCCGCCCGTCACCCAGCGGGCCGGCCCGGCCGAGGACGAGGTCGTAGTGGGCCAGGGCCTCGGAGAAGGCGCCGGCGGCGGCGGCCTCGCGGGCGGCGGCCAGCCCGTGGCCGGCCACCGCCTCGGGGTCGCCGGCCTGGGCGGCATGGTGGGCCAGGCGCGACAGCTCCACCCCGGGGCGCGCGGCCAGGGCGGCCAGCACCCGCCGGTGGCAGGCGACCCGGGTGGTGGCCGACAGCTCCTGCTCGATGGCCCGGCGGGCCAGCTCGTGGCGGAACCAGACGGCGGCCGGGTCGGCCTCCAGGACCCCGCGCCGCTCGGCCTCGTCGAGGGCGGCGGTGGCCTCGCCCAGCAGCCGCTCGGCCAGCCAGCGCTCGGCCCGGCCGGGCACGACCGACAGCAGCTCCAGCGACCGGCGGGTGGCGTCGCCGAGGCCGTCCAGGCGGGCCAGCACGGCGTCGCGGACCGTGGCCGGCACGGCCACCTCCGGGTTGGCCAGGACCTCGGTGACGAAGAAGGGGTTGCCGCCGGTGGCCCCCAGGACCGCCCCCGGGTCGGCGCCGGCGGCGCCGGACAGCTCCCGGACCGCGGCCGCCGACAGCGGCGCCGGCTCCAGGCGCAGGGCGTCCTGGCGGGCCAGCACGCCGAGGACCCGCCACATGGGGGCGTCGGGGCCGAGCTCGTCGTCGCGGTAGGTGACCAGCAGCAGGCTGGGCAGCTCGGAGATCCGCCAGGCGAGCCAGCGGACCACGTCCAGGGTGGCGTCGTCGGCCCAGTGGAGGTCCTCGACGATCATCACCGTCGGCTGGGCGGCCAGCTCGCGGTGGACGGCGTCGAACACCACGTCGCGCTCGGCGGTGGCGTCGGCGGCCGCGACCAGGGGCCCGCCGCCGGCCCGGGCCATGTCCCGGAACGGGCCAAGGGTGCGGGGTGTCCCCAGGTCGTCGCAGACCCCGGCGAGCACCCGGGCCCGGCCCCTGGCGGCGTCGGCGAATGCGCGGACCAGGGCGGTCTTGCCGATGCCGGCCTCGCCCGAGACCAGCACCACCGACCCCCGGCCCCGGCCGGCGCGGCCGAGGGCGTCGCGGAGGCGGCGGAGCTCGGCGTCACGCTCGAGCAGTCGCGCCCTCATGGGCACGATTGAAGCAGACGAATGCCGCGGGCGCGCTGCCGACCTCAGGCGGCCGGCTGGCCCTGGTCCTGGCCGGAGGAGGCGGTGGTCACCTTCTGGGCCGAGACCTCGATGCCGGCCTGGTCGAAGGCGACCTTGAGGCGGGCCCGGAGCTCCCGGGCCACCTTCCACTGCTCCAGCGGGCGCGTCTTGGCACCCAGGCGGACCCGGATGCCGTCCGGGCCGAGCTCCTCGACCCCCCAGACCTCGGGCTGCTCGAGGATCCTCGACGCCCACTGCTCGTCCACCGACAGCTCGTGGGCGACCCGCTCGATCGTCCGGGTGGCGTCGTCGAGGTCGGTCGAGTAGGCGACCTCGACGTCGACCAGGGCCCTGGCCCAGCCCTGGGAGCGGTTGCCGACCCGGCGGATCTCGCCGTTGGGGATGTGCCAGAGGGTGCCGCTGACGTCCCGCAGGCGGGTGGTGCGCAGCCCCACCCCTTCCACGGTGCCGGTGGCCGGTCCGGCGTCGACCACGTCCCCGACCCCGTACTGGTCCTCCATGAGCATGAAGATCCCGGAGATGAAGTCGCGGACCAGGTTCTGGGAGCCGAAGCCGACGGCCACCCCGACGATCCCGGCCCCGGCGATCAGCGGGCCGAGGTCGACGCCGACGGTGCCGAGGGCCATCAGCCCGGCCAGGGTCCAGATGCCGAAGGAGGCCACGCTCTTGAGCAGGGCCCCGACCGTCTCGGCGCGCTGGACCCGGCGCAGGCTGGGGATCTCCCCGGTGCGGGCCAGGGCGGTGGGGGCGCGCAGGGCGGCGAGGGCGCCGTCGTCGGTCATGTGGTCGACCATCCGCCGGATGGCCCGGCGGACCAGCCGGTTGGCGACCCAGGCGGCGGCCAGGATGGCCAGGGCCGTGGCGAACGGCATGGCGTAGTCGAGCAGACGATCACCTTTGGGGGACGAGAGAGCGGTCGTTCCGGTCCACCGTAGCGAAGGCGTTCCGAGGGCTGTCAACCGCGCTGGTCGCCGGCGGTGGTCAGGGCCCGGTGGCCGCCGGGGCGCCGTCGAGGTGGAGGTGGGCCAGCAGCCGCGCCACCGCCGGGTCGGCGGCGTACGCCCGCAGGTGGCCGCCGGCCCCGGCCTCGCCGAGGGCCCGGCCGGCGGCCAGCAGGTCGCGGCCCCCGAGCAGCCGCCCGGCGGTGGCCTCCAGCACGGCCTGGGCGTAGCCGCGGTCGGTGTCGCCGGTCAGCCGGCGCTCGGCCCCGTCGGCGTCCAGGCGGCCGTGGCCGGGCACCCCGACCGGGCCGGTGGCGGCGAGCACGGCCCGCACGGCCAGGGGGTCGAGGGTGACCAGGCCGTCGGGCCGGTCCCGGCCCGGGGACCGGGCGGCCGAGAGGAGCGCCGGCCCGCTGGCCCGCAGGTCGGCCGGGGAACCGGCCCGGCCGAGGGCGTCGAGCAGGGCGCCGGCCCCCGGCCGCAGGGTGGCCGCCCCGTGGTCGAGCACCACCTCGCGGGCGGCCAGGGGGGCGCCGCCGGTCCCGGGCCCGGCGGTGGTGGTGAGCACCAGCAGGTAGCTGTGGGGCCGGTCGGCGCCGGCCGCCGTCGGCAGGGCGTCCAGGGTGGCCAGCAGCGGCGCGGCCCGGGCGGTGGCCGCCGCCACCCGGTCGAGGGCCCAGCGGCGGGTGCCGTCGACCCCGGGGGCGAGCGGGCCGCCGCGGACCTCGACCAGCCGCTCCCGGGCCGCCGCCAGCCCGGCCAGCATGTCCCTGGCCTGGCTGGCCGCGTCCTCCAGGGCGCCGAGGTCGAAGCGGCCGCCGTGCAGCACCGCCTCCTGCCCTGGACCGAGCCGGGCGGTCACGGCCACGGCCCGCTCGGCGGCGGTGGTCAGCTCGTCCGCCGCGGCCAGCAGCCGCCGGGTGTCGGCGACCCCGCCGGCGAGCACGGGCAGGCGGGCCGCGACCCGCAGCTCGGGCCGTTCGGGCACGGCGGCGGCGACCCGGAGGCTGGCCCGGGCCGCCCGGACGTGCGCCGCCGCCTCGGCCGTCCGGCCGTCGGCCAGGGCGGTCTCGGCCGCGGCCAGCTCGGAACGGACCCCGGCCGCTCCCACCTGGAGGTCGCGGCGGGCCTCGAACAGCCCGATGGCGAGCCAGGCCCCGGCCAGGACGACCAGCACCAGCAGCCCCAGCAGGACCCGGGTGACGACCGGACGGCGCCACCACGGCCGCCGCCGGCGCACGTCCAGGCGGGTCCGGGCGGTCGGCCAGTCGGGCCGGGGCAGCGGCGGGGCGGTGGCCGGCCCCGGCGGCCGGGGCGGCGGGTCGGGGTCGGGCGCCGGGGCGGCGGGGGGGAACGAGGGATGCTCCAGGACCGACACCAGGTCGGCCAGCCGGAAGGGCCGGCCGATCACGACCTGGGGCGGGCTGGGCGGCAGCGACAGCTGCTGCTCGCCCGGCTTGAGCAGCACGACCATGGGGCCCGGGTGGTGGCGGCGGACCCAGTCGTGGAGCACGGCCCGCTGGCGGACGGTGACGTCCAGGACGACCGTGCCCGTCGACCCGGCGGGCCAGACCATCGGCCGCCGCGACGGGTCGAGGCGGGCCACCCGGAGCCGGCCGTGGGCCACGGCCTCGACGCTCGCGCCGAGGAACGGGTCGCTGGAGATGAGCAGGACCGGCTCTGCCACGGGCCACCTTCCCCAACGTGAGGCCCGGTCGATTCGTATCTTGGCAGCAGGATCAGACAACGACAATAAATCTCTCACAGCTCGCGCGATCCGGCCCGGCGCTATGCTCCGGCCATGACCCAGCCGGCCACGGCCCAGCCGGGCCCGGAGGTGTCGGCGGCCCGGGTGACCTTCCGCGTCCCCGACCCCGACGCCGCCCTCCAGGACGTGCGGCTCTACCAGGAGGTGCGGCGGCCCCGGGTCGGGCCGCCGTTCCTGCGGGCCGAGGGCTCCACCACCTGGGAGCTCGAGTTCCCCCGCCCGGCCGTGGACCGGATGGAGTATCAGCTGGCCCTGCGCTACCCGGGCGCCGGCCCGGTGCTGCTGCCCGACCCGGCCAACCCCCTGCGGGCCCAGGGCCCGTTCGGGGAGAAGTCGGTGGTCGAGTTCCCCGGCTACCGCCCCCCGGCCTGGCTCGCCGACGGCAGGCGCCCGCCCACCCCGACCACCGGCCTGGCCGTGCCCAGCCGGGTGCTCGGCGCCCGGGTCCCGGTCGAGGTGTGGCGCAGCCCCGGCGGCCGTCGCCGCCGGCCCGGCGACCCCCTGCCGATGCTGGTCGTCCACGACGGCCCCGAGTACGCCCGCTACGCCGCCCTGCTCGCGTTCCTCACCGCCGCCTGCGCCGACGGCCGCCTGCCGCCGATGCGGGCCGCCCTGCTCGCCCCGGTCGACCGCAACGAGCACTACTCGGCCTCCCCGGCCTGGTCGCGGACACTGATCAGCGAGGTCCTGCCGGCCCTCCAGGCGCTGGCCCCGACCCCGCCCGGGCGCCGCTTCATGGCCGGGATGGGGGCCAGTCTCGGCGCCCTGGCCACCCTGGCCGCGGCCCGCACCGCCCCGGCCAGCTTCGGCGGGCTGTTCCTGCAGTCGGGCAGCTTCTTCCGCCCCGGCCCCGACGACCACGAGCGCGACTTCCCCCGCTTCGCCAGGATCACCCGCTTCGTCGACGGCCTGGCCTCGGGCGTGGGGGCGGCCGAGCCGGCCACGGCCACCCTGACCTGCGGCACGGTCGAGGAGAACCTGGTCGGCAACCGGGTCGTCCGCGACGCCCTGGCCGCCCGCGGCTGGCAGGTCACCCTGGCCGAGCACCGCGACGCCCACAACTGGGTGGCCTGGCGCGATACCTTTGATCCCTGGCTGGCCGGGCTGCTGCAGGAGCTGTGGGCGTGAGGCGTCGATGAGGCGGGACTACGTCGGGCTGTGGTCACCGGCGATCGGGGCCGAGGGCGGGCTGCTCGCCTACGGCCACCACGGCCGGGCCCTGCTGGTGTTCCAGTCCGAGCAGGGCCGCTGCTCCGACTACGAGGACCGGGGCATGATCGACGCCGTCGCCGGCCTGATCGAGGCCGGCCGGGTCAAGCTCTACTCGGTCGACAGCTACGACGCCGCCAGCTGGTGCG
>DASZON010000353.1:0-2497 GCA_035550755.1 Actinomycetota bacterium
GCCACGACCAGGCCCTGCGGGCGGCCCTGGCCACCCGCGACCGGCCGGTGGTCGCCCAGGTGGCCGGGCTGGCGGCTGCCATCGCCCTGGCCGGCGGCGACCCCGGGCGGGCGGCCGAGCTGCTCGGGATGGCCGAGACCCTGCGGGGCATGCCCGACGAGGCCGACCTCGACCTGCGCCGGATCACCGGGGCCGCGCGGGCCGCGCTCGGCGACCCGGCCTTCGACCGGGCCTACCGGCGCGGGGCCGCGCGGCCCCGCGAGGAAGTGCTGGCCGCCCTGACCGCCGAGGTCAGCTCCGCCGCCGGAACGCCCGCAGGGCCAGCGGGGCCGCCACCGCCGCGATAGCCGCCGCCCAGGCCAGCGCGCCCAGGGCCGGGGCCGCGACCGCGCCGCCGACCAGCAGGCCGCGGACGGCGTCGACCAGCAGGGTGGCCGGGTTGACAGCCACAAAGGCCTGCATCCAGCCGGGCATGGTGGCCACGGGGACGAAGGCGCTGGAGGCGAAGGTGAGCGGGAAGACGACCACGAACCCCAGCATCATCACCTTCTCGGGCTCGTCGACGACCATGGCCACCAGCACCGGGAGCCAGGAGAAGGCGCAGGTGAACACCAGCAGCAGGAGCACGGCGCCGAGCACGCTGATCGGGTTGGTCTGGAAGCGGAAGCCGAGCAGGGTCCCGACCCCGAGCAGGATCGCCATCGACCAGACCTGGCGGACCACGTCGGCGGCGATCCGCCCGGCGAGTGGGGCCGAGCGGGCGATGGGCAGGCTGCGGAAGCGGTCGAAGACGCCCTTGGTGATGTCGTTGTTGAGCGCGACCCCGGTGTTCATGGTCAGGAACAGGGCGTTCTGGCAGATGATGCCGGCCAGGCCGAACTGGAGGAAGGCCTTGGGCGAGCCGGCGATGGCGCCGCCGAAGACGTAGGCGAACAGGGCCACGAACATCAGCGGCTGCAGGCTCAGGTCGCCCAGCTCCATGGGGTTGTGGCGGATCTGGATGAGGCTGCGCCAGGCCAGGGTGAGGGTGTGGCGGACGGCGTCCAGCGGCCCGACGCGGTCCTGGAGGACCGGCGCCGGCACGCTGGCGTCGGGCTGGGTGATCGTGGTCACGCTACGGCGCTCCTCTCGTCGTCGGTGTGGTGGCCGGTGAGGGTGAAGAAGACCTCGTCCAGGCTGGGCTTGCGCAGCGACAGCTCGGCCACCGCGACCTGGGCGTCGGTCAGCCGCTGGAGCACCGCCGGCGGCAGCTGGGGGTCGCTGACCTGGGCCGACACCGCCTCCGAGGTGACCTCGGGGGCGGCTCCGGACAGCTCGGTGACGACCCGGGCGACCACCGGCACGTCGGCCGCGGACAGGGGGCTGACCCGCAGGACCTGCCGGCCGACCTGCGCCTTGAGCTGGTCGGGGGTGCCGACGGCGACCACCCGGCCGCGGTCGATCACCACCACGTCGTCGGCCAGGTGGTCGGCCTCCTCCATGTACTGGGTGGTCAGCAGGACCGTGACCCCGTCGCGGGTGAGCTCGCGGATGACCTCCCAGAGGTCGCTGCGGGCGCGGGGGTCGAGGCCGGTGGTCGGCTCGTCCAGGTACAGGACCCGGGGCCGGCCGACCAGGCTGGCCGCCAGGTCGAGCCGGCGGCGCATGCCGCCCGAGTAGGTCTTGGTGGCCCGGCCGCCGGCGTCGGCCAGCTGGAACTGCTCCAGCAGCTCGGCCGCCCGGCGCCGGGCGTCGGCCCGGGACAGGCCGAGCAGGCGGCCGATCAGGAGCAGGTTCTCGACCCCGGTGAGGGACTCGTCCACGGCCGCGTACTGGCCGGTGAGGGCGATCAGCCGCCGCACCTGCTGGGCCTGGGCGACGACGTCGTAGCCGCCGACCAGGGCCCGGCCCCCGTCCGGCTGGATGAGGGTGGCCAGGATCCGCACAGCGGTGGTCTTGCCGGCCCCGTTGGGGCCGAGGACGCCCAGCACGGTCCCGGTCCGGGCGGCCAGGTCGACCCCGCCGAGGGCGGCGGTCTCCCCGAACCGCTTGACGAGGCCGTGGGCCTCGATGGTGGTGTCCATGACGCTCCTTCGCTTGTGTTCCAGGAGCATCGTGGACGGGACCCCTGACAGGACGGTCACATCCGGCTGACAGCGCTCAGATCTGGGCCGCGAACCCCTCCACGGTCGACTCCTGGCCGCGTTCGCCGCGGGTCAGGCGCCGGTAGACGAAGAACCCGAGGGCGATGGCGACCAGCGACGACACCAGCATGATGGTGGCCAGGGCGTTGAGGGCCGGGGTGGGGCTGGAGCGGGCGCTGTTGTAGATCTTGACCGACATGGGCTCGGAGGCGGCGTCGGCCGACAGGTAGCGCACCAGCACGAAGTCGTCGATGACGTCGGCGAAGACCAGCACGGCGCTGGCGAAGATGGCCGGGGACAGCAGCGGCAGCAGCACGTGGCGCAGGGCCCGGACCGGGGAGGCGCCCAGGTCCATGGCCGCCTCCTCGTACTCG
>DASZON010000354.1:0-5649 GCA_035550755.1 Actinomycetota bacterium
CGAGCGGAGGCCGCCGACCAGCTCGTTGACGATGCCGGCGACCGGGCCCTTGAGGGGGAACTCCATCTCCTCGCCCTCGGGGACGTACTGGTCGAGGGCGTCGCCGCGGCCCTCGATCTCCAGGCGGGCGGCGGCGGCGCCCAGCGAGGCCATGCCCCGGAACACCTTGTAGTCGCGGCCGCCGCGGCGGACGACCTCGCCCGGGCTCTCGGGGCGGCCGGCGAACAGGCCGCCGATCATGACCGTGCTCGCCCCGGCGGCGATCGCCTTGGCCACGTCCCCGGGATGGCGGATGCCGCCGTCGGCGATCAGGGGCACCCCGGTCGCCCTGGCGACCTCGGCGCAGTCGAGGATGGCCGTGAACTGCGGCACGCCGACCCCGGCGACCAGCCGGGTCGTGCACGCGAAGCCCGGTCCGATGCCCACCTTGACCGCGTCGGCGCCGGCCTCGGCCAGGTCGGCGAAGCCTTCGGCGGTGGCCACGTTGCCGGCCACGACCTCGCAGTCCGGCCAGGTCGTCTTGAGCTCGCGGACGGCGTCGATGGTGTGGTCGGCGTGGCCGTGGGCGACGTCGACGACCAGGGCGTCGACCCCGGCCTCGAGCAGGGCCTGGGCTCGGGCCAGGTAGCCGCCGCGCACCCCGACGGCGGCCGCGACCCGCAGCCGGCCCTGGCCGTCGCGGGTCGCCTGGGGCCAGCGCTCGCGCAGGCCGATGTCGCGCAGGGTGATCAGCCCGGCCAGGCGGCCGTCGTCGTCGACCAGGGGCAGCTTCTCGATCCGGTGGCGGTCCAGCAGCTTGCGGGCCTCGTCCAGGTCGATGCCGGGCCGGGCGGTGACGAGACGCTCGGCCGGGGTCATGGCCGCGGCCACGGTGTCGCCCCACATCGCTCCCGCGGGGACGCTTCCCTGCCCCGCCGCCCCACCGGCGGCGGCGCGCATGTCGCGGGCGGTGAGGATGCCGACCGGCCGCCGCTCGGCGTCGACCACGACCAGGCCGGTCACCCCGAGGCGGCGGGCCTCGGCGGCGGCCTCGGCCACGGTCTGGTCGGGGCCGACGGTGTAGGGCCGGTCGACCACCCAGCTGAGGTGGCGCTTGACCCGCCGGACCTTCTCGGCCTGGGCGTCGGTGGTCAGGAAGCGGTGCAGGACCCCGAGGCCGCCCAGCTCGGCCATGGCGATGGCCATGGGCGCGGTGGTCACGGTGTCCATGTTGGCCGAGACGATGGGGATGGCGAGCTCGACCCCGCGGGTGAAGCGGGAGCGGGTCGAGACGTGTCGCCGCGAGCGGATGCTGGAGCGCCGCGGCACCAGCAGGACGTCCTCGAAGGTCAGGGCGAGGCGTGGTTGGTCCATGGGGCCAGGCTAGCCGAGCGACCGGCTGGCCGGGGTGAAGGACCAGCGCCAGATGTTGCCCGAGCGGTCGGGGATGCCCAGGTCCTTGCCGTTGACGTTCAGGCGGACCCCGGCCGGGTAGCCGAGGACCAGCACCAGGCTGCGCTTGGCGGTGAAGGTGCGGCGCTGGCTCGGCCCCGGGGTGCCCTCGAAGGCGAGGCGGCCGTCGGCGGTGACCCGGGTCCAGGAGGCGTGGGCGTACCGGAGGGTCACGGTGACCTTCTTCGGCGCCGGCCGGGCGGTTGTCGGCGGGGCCGGCGCGGGGGCGGCGCCGGCTTTGGCGCCGGTGCCGGTGGGGGCGGGGGTGGTGACGAAGGGCGGTTGGGCGTCGGCCGGGTTAGGGCCCGGCCGCAGCAGCCCCCACAGCGACACCAGCAGGATGATGGCGACACAGACGATGGCCACCAGCAGCCAGTTGGGGCCGCGCCGGCCGGTCCGCAGGCCCCCGATGGCCTTGGGGGCGTGGGCGAACAGGGGCGCCTCGGGCGTCTCCTGGGCCCGGTAGGCCTCCAGCAGGGGGGCCGGGTCGACGCCCAGGTAGCCGGCGTAGGAGCGCAGGAAGCCCTTGGCGTAGACGCTGCCGCCGAGCTCGCCGAACTGCTCGCGCTCCAGCGCCTCCAGATAGGTCGGTCGGATCCGGGTGGCCACGGCGGCGTCGTCCAGCGACTTGCCTTGTGCCTCCCGGGCCGAGCGCAGCGCCTCGCCGATGGTGCGCAGCCGGGTCATCCCTTCATCGAACATATCGGGGCAATGCAGAAAATCACCTCGGTACTTCAGCGGATTCTGCCCCGATACGCGGACCACGGCAACCTACTCGCCGAGGATTTCCCCATACGAATCCTCGCGGCCGCGGAGCTGGCCCAGCTCCTCGACGGTCATGAGCACGTCGCGGGGCTTGGAGCCCTCCGAGGGGCCGACCACGCCCCGCTCCTCGAGCTGGTCCATGATCCGGCGGGCCCGGGAGAACCCGACCTTCATCTTGGACTGGAGCATCGAGGTGGAGCCGAGCCCGGAACGGACCACGATCTCCATGGCCTGGGTGAGGAGCGGGTCCTCGTCGCCGTCGTCGTCCTCGGTGGCGGCCCGGCCCTCGGCCACCACCCCCGGCTGGTAGGCGGCCTGCTGCTGGGCCTTGCAGTAGGCGACGACCGCCTCGACCTCCTTCTCGGTGATGAAGGCCCCCTGGACCCGGCGGGGCTTGGAGGTGCCGCCGGGCAGGTACAGCATGTCGCCGTGGCCGACCAGCTTGTCGGCCCCGCCGGCGTCGAGGATGACCCGCGAGTCCTGGGCGCTGGCCACCATGAAGGCGATCCGGCTGGGGATGTTGGCCTTGATCAGGCCGGTGACCACGTCCACGGACGGCCGCTGGGTGGCCACCACCAGGTGGATGCCGACCGCCCTGGCCATCTGGGCGATCCGGCAGATGGCGTCCTCGACGTCGCGGGGGGCGACCATCATCAGGTCGGACAGCTCGTCGATCACGACCACGATGTAGGGCAGGGTCGGGCGTTGCTGGCTGCCGTCGGGCCGGCCCTCGTCGTCCAGGCCGGCCGAGGGCAGCGGCGGCAGCGTGCCGTCGGTGGCCGCCGTGTTGTAGGCGGCGATGTTGCGGACCCCGGCGATGGCCAGGGTCTCCAGGCGGAGCTCCATCTCCCGCACCGCCCAGGCGAGCGCCTCCGAGGCCCGCTTGGGGTGGGTGACCACCGGGGTGATCAGGTGGGGCACGTTCTCGTAGTGGGTCAGCTCGACCCGCTTGGGGTCGATCAGGATGAGCCGGACCTGGTCGGGCGGGTTGCGCATGAGCAGGCTGGTCACGAGCACGTTGAGGCACACCGACTTGCCGGCCCCGGTGGAGCCGGCGATCAGGACGTGGGGCATGTCGGCCAGGTTGACGGTCACCGGCTCGCCGCCGATGTCCTTGCCCAGGGCGACCGTCAGCGGGTGGCGCTCCTCGCCCTTGCCGGCGGTGTCGAGGATGTCGCCAAGGGTGACCAGCTCGCGGTCGCGGTTGGGGACCTCGATGCCGATCGCCGACTTGCCGGGGATGGGGGCGATGATGCGCACGTCCGGCGAGGCCAGGGCGTAGGCGATGTCGTGGGACAGGCCGATCACCCTGGCCACCTTGGTCGCCGGGCCGAGCTCGACCTCGTAGCGGGTCACGGTGGGGCCGCGGGTGTAGCGCGGCACCTTGGCGTCCACGTCGAACTGCTCCAGGGTCCGCTCGAGGACGCGCTGGGTCTCGTCCAGCCGGCGGGGGTCGACCGGTCGGGCGCGGCCCTGGCGCAGCAGGGTGCCCGGCGGGGTGGTGTAGGCGCCGCCCGCCTTGGCCTGGAGGGTCATGGCCATCTGGACCGCGTCCCCGGCCCCGGGCAGGTCGGCCGGGGCGGTGGGGGGCGGCGGGGCCTTGAGGGCGGCGGCCTCGTCGCGCTCCTCGACCCGGGCGTCGGCCTCCTTGGCGGCGGCCTCGGGACCCGGCGTGCCCACGACCACCTCGATGGTGTCGTCGGGGTCGGGCTCGGGCAGGGGCTCGGCCTTCCTGCGGCCACGCCGTCGCGGCGGGGCCTCGCCGGAGTCGACCGGCTCGACCACCTCGGGCGGGGTCGGCGGCGGGGGCGGGGGCTTGGGCGGGGCGGTCAGCGCCGAGCCGGCGACACGGCCCATGGAGGCGATCCCCCGGCCGACGGCCGCCACCGAGGTCCGGGTGCTGATCAGGGTGCCGAGGAACAGCACCCCGGCGAACACGGCGCCAGCCCCCCAGGTGGACAGCAGCCGGGCCAGGGGGGCGGCGATGATCGCCCCGACCAGCCCGCCCGAGTCCTGGAGGACGGCCGGGGTGGAGCTGGCCGGCGGGGCGCCCTTGGCCAGGTGGAGCAGGCCCAGGCCGCCGGCGAGCACGGCCAGGAGCCCGATGGTGACCCGGCCGGCGACCATGTCGTCCTTGGCCGCCGGCCGCCAGAACAGGGCGAGGGCCAGCCCGGCGACCAGCAGCGGGACCGCGTAGGCGCCGTAGCCGAACAGGCCCCGGAACAGCAGGGCGAAGAAGACCCCGACCTTGCCGCCGTCCTCGAACCAGATCCCCAGGGCCAGGACCACGGCGAACAGGGCCAGGAAGACTCCCTGGATGTCGCCCTTGTGGGGGGACAGGGCCTTGCGGGAGCTCTGGCCGACCCGGGTGGTGCGGGCCGGGCTCTTGGCCGCCGGCCGCCGGCTCCGGGCGGGCGCGGGCCGCCGGGTCTGTGGTCGCCGGGTTCGCGCCTTGGCCATCCCCTACACCTCCATGACCGTGGGGATGATGACCGGCCGGCGCTGGGTCCGCTCCTTGAACAGGGCCGCGGCCGCCGAGCGCATGTGCTGCTTGAGGATCATGGTGTCGGTGACGCCGTCGGCCGCGCAGCGCTCCAGGGCGTCCAGGACCCGCGCCTTGGCCTCCTCGATCAGGTCGCCGGACTCGGGCTCGTAGACGAACCCGCGGGTCACGATGTCCGGTCCGGCCAGCACCTTGCCCGTCTGGGACTCGGTGGTCACCAGCACGTGCACGAACCCTTCACCGCCGAGCTTGCGCCGGTCGCGCAGGACGGCGTCGCCGACGTCGCCGATGCCGAGGCCGTCCACGAACACCATGCCCGCCCGGACCTGGCCGGCCCTGGTCGCCTTGCCGCCGGCCAGCTCGACCACGTCGCCGTCCTCACAGATCAGGATCTGTTCGCGCGGCACCCCGGTGGTCTCGGCCAGGCGGGCGTGCTGGGCCAGGTGCCGGTACTCGCCGTGGACGGGCAGGAAGTTGCGCGGGCGCAGGGTGGTCAGGAGCAGGGTCAGCTCGCCCTGGGCGGCGTGGCCGGAGACGTGCACGCGGGCGTTGCCCTTGTGGTAGACGTCGGCGCCGAGGCGGGCCAGGTCGTTGATGGTCCGGTAGACGGCGGCCTCGTTGCCGGGGATCAGCGACGACGACAGGACCACGGTGTCGCCGGGCTCGATCCGGACCCACTTGTGGTCGCGGCCGGCCATCAGGGTCAGGGCCGAGAACGGTTCGCCCTGGGAGCCGGTGGACAGCACCACCGTGTCGGCCGGGTCGACCGAGGCCAGGTCCTCCATGGGGATCAGCAGCCCGGCCGGGATGCGCAGGTAGCCGAGGTCGGCGGCGACCCGCATGTTGCGGATCATGCTCCGCCCGACCAGGGCGACCTTGCGGCCGAGGCGGGCCGCGGCGTCGAGGATCTGCTGGACCCGGTGGACGTGGCTGGCGAAGCAGGCGACCAC
>DASZON010000355.1:0-13124 GCA_035550755.1 Actinomycetota bacterium
ACCGAGTCGGTCATGGCCGGCCCGTCGGGGTCGTAGCGGGGCGTGTAGTAGTCGAGGTTCGACCGGTCGACCTCGGCCGGCTGCGGGTACTCCCACGGGTAGGTGAGCAGCACCACGTCGGCCTGCTTGACCTGCTGGCCGGCGTAGGCGCGGAACTCGGGCCGGACCGCCGGCAGCCCGTCCAGCGGGGTGGGCTCGAGCACCGCCAGGCCGTCGGCGACCTGGGTCCAGCGGGCCGGGACGGCCAGCCCGAGCAGCCGGGCGGCGCGGGCGGCCAGCTCCAGGGTCGTCCTGGCGGTGGCGTTGGTGTAGACCGAGTCGTCGACCGGCCAGTTCTGCTCGTCCGGCCCTTCGACCTGGTTGATGTGCCAGTGGCCGTCGGCGCCCCGCTCGGCGCGGCTGGCCCAGAAGTCGGCCGCGCCGGAGAGGACCGGCCAGCCGCGGTCGCGCAGCCACCCCTGGTCGCCGGTGGCCAGGTAGTACTGCCACTGGGCGAGGGCCACGTCGGCGGTGACGTGCTGCTCCAGCCGCCCGGTCTCGGCCCAGGTGGGGGTCACCTCGTCGCCGGTGAGGGCGCTCTCCCAGGCGTGGCGCTGCCCCTCGTACCCGGTCCGCTGGGCGTTGCGGCGGGCGCCGGCGCGGGTCCGGTAGCGGTAGTCGACGACCGTGCTCGCCTCGGCCGGGTGCTGGGCCAGCAGGGCCGGGTACATCCAGGTCTCGGCGTCCCAGAACACGTGGTTGTTGTAGCCGCCGGCCGACAGCCCGACCGGGCTGATGCTCCAGTCGACGTCGGGGCGGGCGCTGGCCAGCAGGAAGAACTGGGCCGCCCGGACCCGGCCCTGCAGGGCCGGCTGGCCACCGACGACGATGTCGCTGGTCCACAGCTTGGCCCAGGCGGCGGCGTGCTCGGCCAGGATGCCACCGGGGGTGGGGGCGCCACGGGCGGCCTGGCGGGCGGCGCCGGCCGCGTCGCCGGCGTCCACGGAGGTGGCGAAGCCGACCACCTTGGCCACCTCGTAGCTCCGGCCGGCCCGCACCGGGATGGTCGCGGTCCGGGTGGCGGTCATGGCCTTGGTGTCGGCGCTGGCGGCGACCGTCGCGGCCGCCGGCACGCGCAGGCGGGCGGCCTCGGCGACCGTGGTGCCGATGCCGGCGGTGCGCACGACCAGCAGGGCGTTGTGCCTGTCGGCGGCGGCCCGGACCGGCCGCAGCCCCCCCGGGGTGAGGTCGGCCCCGGCGCCGAGCACGTCGCGGACCCGGAGGCGGCCCGACCAGCTCGGGGTCAGCCGCAGCCGGACCAGGCCGACCCGCTCGCGGGCCCGGTCGAGGGCCACGTCGTAGGCGAGCCTGGTCACCCGCCCGCCGGCCGACCAGGTGGCGGTGGTGGTGACCACGCCCCGGCGCAGGTCAAGGGCCTGGCGGTAGCTGGAGGCGTCGGCGGCCCGGTAGCGGCGGCCGGCCACGAGCACGTCGAGCTGGGTCCAGCCGGGCAGGTTGACCGAGCCCTGGAGCTGGGTGCCGCCGTGGTCGACGTCGGGCTTGTCGGCGTACACCCCGGCGACGTGAGTCTCGGTGGCGATCGGGGTCTCGGCGTAGCCGGCGCCGTCCGCCGGCACCCGGGTCCCAACGTAGCCGTTGCCGAGGTAGGCGGGGGCCGCGGCGGCGTCAGCCGGGGAGGTCGTGGCCAGCGTCCAGCCGTCGCCGGCGGGGGCGGTGGCGCTGCTGGCGGCTTGGGTGGCGGCGGGCCCGGCGGCGGCGGCCGGCCGGGCCGGCCCGGCGGCCACCAGCGTGGCCAGGACGGCGACGACGGCGACGAGGATGCGGCGGCGGGAGGCGGGCTGGGTGGCGAGCGTGACCATGGAGGCCCCTTCCTCAGGGGCCGGGCGGCGTTGCCCGTCCTGGCCCGGCCCGGAACGGCACGAGTGCGGCGGTCTGCACGGTTTTCTATCCGGTGGCCGGGAGCGGGAACCCACGGAATTCAGGGGTGGCCGGATCGGGTTGTTTGAGACACCATAGGGGCGGCGCGCGGCGACTGGGGTGCTCACTGGGAGGCGGCATGGGCCTTGACGTCTATGTTGGGTCCCTGACCCGGTACTACGTCGAGGGCCCGGCCGACGCGGTCGAGCGGGTCGCCCGCCACCAGGGCGTGGCCGTCGACGGCCAGCCCGCCGAGGAGGTCATCCGCTCGGCCGTGCTCCAGTGGCGGGACGGGCTGAACCGCTGGCTCGGCGACCGGCTGGACGGGGCGCTGGACTGGGACGAGTCGGGCCCGGCGCCCTGCTTCACCGACAAGCCGGGCTGGGACGGCTACGGCGGGACGCTGCTGCTGGCCGCCCACGACGAGCACCCCGAGCTGCCGCCGCCGGCCCAGGTGTCGGCCGACTGGCCCGACGACCTCGCCTACCAGGCCGCCTCGGCCCGGGGAGCCGGGTCCCGCTACTCCCAGCTGCTCACCCCGGAGCTGTGGCTGCCGTGCCGGTTCGGGTTCACCGTCCGCACCCAGGACATCACCGGCGAGGAGGTCGAGGTCGGCTCCAGCGTGGCCCTGCTCGACCAGCTGGAGCTGCTGGCGGCCCGCTACCGCCTGGACGACCGCCCGCCCGAGCCGTCGGCCGACGGCCATTCGCTGTCGGCCGCTGCCGGCGGCGGCCTGGCCGTGCTGCTGCGGCTGGCCGAGCGGTCGGTGGTCTGCCGGGTGCCGATGAAGCTCGACTTCTGAGGCCGCGGGCGCCCCGCGGGCCGCCGTCAGCCCCAGAAGAGGTTGTGGGCGCCGAACAGGGCGGCCGGGTCCCAGGCGACACGGGGGCCGCGGTGCATCCGGACGGTGCGGTAGCGCTCGGAGAACCCGGCCGCCTCCAGGAACCGGATGGCGGCCGGGTTGGCGGCCGGCACCGAGATGGCCAGGTCGTCGCCGGGCGCGGTCCGGACCGCGTCGATGAGGGCACTGCCGGCATCCGGGGTGGCGGCGACGATCGCCCCGCCGGGCCGCCACGGCGAGGGCAGGTGGTAGCCGAGCGGCTCGCCGTCGCCGGCGACCAGCCCGCCGGCGGGCCACAGGGCGGTGAGCAGCCGCCCCCGGTCCTCGCCGGTGGCGGCCAGGTCGAGGGCGAGCACGGCCTCCAGGTCGGCCGCCCGCCCGGCCCGCACCGAGGGCCCGCGGGCGGCCCGGGTCAGGGTCGGCCCGGCCAAGGTCAGGTAGGCGGTCTCGGCCTGGAAGCCGAGCCGCTCGTAGACGGGCCGGCCCAGGGCGGTGGCGTGCAGGAGCACGGTGGCGACCCCGCCGGCCTCCAGGAACTCGACGATCGCCGCGGTGAGGGCGCCGCCCAGCCCGGCCCGCCGGTGGGCCGGGACCACGGCCACCCCGCCGACCCACGCGGTGGTCCCGAACGCCGCCCCGGCGGCCACCCCGGCCAGCTCCCCACCGGCCTCGGCCACCACCACCTCGCCCTCCAGCCGGGCCTTGGCGAACCCGACCACCCCGGCGAGGCGGGCCCCGAACCCGGACTGCTCGTAGACGGGGCCGAGCCGGGCCAGGTCCTCGGGCCCCGCCGGCCGGATGGCCGGGCGCTCAGGCACCAGGCGAGGCGGCGGGCGCGGGGTCGGGGACGGCGCCGAAGCGGCGGTGGCGGCCCTGGTAGACACGCAGGGCACCGAACAGCTCCTGGCGGTTGAAGTCGGGCCACAGCACCGGGGTGAAGTGGAGCTCGGCGTAGGCGATCTGCCAGAGCAGGAAGTTGGAGATCCGGAACTCGTTGGAGGTCCGGATGAGCAGGTCGACGTCGGGCATGTCGGGCGCGTAGAGGTGCCGGGCGATGGCCCGCTCGTCGATGCGGCGGGGGCCGCGGCCCTCGCGGACCTCGGCGGCCAGCGCCCGGACGGCCCGGGTGAGCTCGTCGCGGCCGCCGTAGTCCAGGGCCACGGCCAGAGTCATGCGGGTGTCGCCGGCGGTCAGGTCCTCGGCCTCCTCGATGCGACGGCGCACGTGCGGCGGGATCCGGTCGCGGCGCCCGATGAAGCGGATCCGGACCTCGCGCTCGTGCAGCTCGTGCGAGCGCCGGACCAGCAGCGACTCGTTGAAGTTCATCAGGAACCGGACCTCGGCGGCCGGCCGGCGCCAGTTCTCGGTCGAGAAGGCGTAGACCGTCAGCCAGGACAGCCCGACGTCCAGGCCGCCCTCGACGGTGTCGAACAGGGCCGCCTCCCCCGCCTCGTGGCCCTTGTTGCGGGGCAGCCCCTTGGCCCCGGCCCAGCGGCCGTTGCCGTCCATGACGATGGCCACGTGGTCGGGCACGGCCTTGGGGTCGAGGTCGGGCGGCAGCGCCCGCGGGTTGCGGCTCGGCATCAGCGCGCCACCAGCGGGTACGCGCGCAGGCGGCGGTCCAGGTGGTACTCGACGTAGCCCTTGACCAGGGCGCCGGCCTCCCGGCGGGAGGCGGGGGCCGGGTCGGTTCCGGCGCTGGTGTCGAGGTCGTCGCCGAGCAGGGCGGCCAGCAGCGGCATGGTGCCGGCGTCCAGGGTCGACTCCTGGCCGCTGCGGCAGCGCTCGCACAGGCCGCCGCCCCGGGCGATCGAGAAGCAGCGCGGCGGCTGGTCGCTGGCGCCGCAGCCGGCGCACTCGGTCAGGGCGGGCCGGTAGCCCTCCAGGGCCATCAGCTTGAGCAGGAAGGCGTCCAGCACCACCGAGGGGTCGCGGGCCCCGCCGTCCAGGGCCCGCAGGGCCCGGACCAGGAGGAGGTAGAGCCGGATGGCGGCCTCGCGCTCCTGGGCGACCTGGTCGACCGCCTCCAGCATGGCCGCGCCGGCGACCACCCGGTCGTAGTCCTCGCGCAGGGACCGGAACGGGTTGATGACCTCGGCCTGGGTGACGATGTCGAGCTCGCGGCCCCGGTACAGCGACAGGTCGACATGGCTGAACGGCTCCAGGCGGCCGCCGAAGCGGGACTTGGTCTTGCGCACCCCCTTGGCCACCGCCCGGACCTTGCCCTCGCCCTGGGTGAGGAACACGACGATCCGGTCGGCCTCGCCGAGCTTCCAGGTGCGCAGCACCACGCCCTGCTCGCGGTAGAGGTTCATCGCGACTCAGTCTATCCGCGTGCGGTGACGGGCAGGGGCGCTTCCGCGACCCGGCCGGCGACGACCGCCAGGCGCCGGTCCAGGCGCAGGTTGGCCAGCAGCCGCCGGTCGTGGCTGACCACCACCAGGGTGCCGTCGTAGCCGGCCAGCGCCCGTTCCAGCTCCTCGATGGCGTCCAGGTCGAGGTGGTTGGTGGGCTCGTCGAGCAGGAGCAGGTTGGTGCCTCGGGCGACCAGCACGGCCAGGCCGGCCCGGGAGCGCTCGCCGGGCGACAGGGCCGCCTCGGGACGGGTCAGGTGCTCGGCCCCGAGGTCGAACTTGGCCAGCAGGGAGCGGGCCTCGGAGACCGACAGGTCGGTGTGGGCCCGGACCGCCTCCAGCACGGTGCCCGGAAACGGGACGCGGTCCTGGCCGAGGTGGCCGGCGACCACCCCCGACCCGAGCCGGACGGTGCCGGCGGTCGGGCGCAGCTCGCCGGTGAGCAGGCCGAGCAGGGTCGACTTGCCGGCGCCGTTGGGCCCGGTGAGGGCCAGCCGGTCGCGCCAGCGCAGCTCCAGGTCGACCGGGCCGAGCCGGAAGCGGCCGCGGTCCACCACGGCCCCGGCCAGGCTGGCCACGACCTCGCCGCTGCGCCGGCCGGCCTGCAGGGACAGGCGCAGATCCCAGCCCTCCCAGGGCTTCTCGGGGTCGCCGAGGCGCTCCAGGCGCCGATCGATCGCCCTGGCCCTGGCCGCCCCGGCGGTGGCCCG
This sequence comes from Actinomycetota bacterium, assembly GCA_035550755.1. Taxonomy (GTDB): domain Bacteria; phylum Actinomycetota; class CALGFH01; order CALGFH01; family CALGFH01; genus CALGFH01. The sequence continues at coordinate 5,823 of DASZON010000355.1, forward strand.
CTCCTTGCGCCGTCCCGCCAGGGCCTTGTCGTCGTCGGTGCGCCGCTCGCCCCGGCGGCTCTGCGCCCACGCCCGCTTCTGGCGGGCCGCCTCCTCCAGGCGGGCCCGCTCGGCCCTGGCCTCGTCGTACTCGGCGTAGGCCTGCTCGCGCCGGCGGCGACGCTCCTCCACGTAGGCGTCGTAGCCGCCGCCGTACTGGGTGAGGCGCCGGCTGTGCAGGTCGAGCTCGGCGATCTGGGTGGTGGCGGCCGACAGGAACGCCCGGTCGTGGCTGACCAGCACCACCGGGCGGTCCTCGCCGGCCAGGAACCGCTCCAGGCGGGCCAGGCCGTCGAAGTCGAGGTTGTTGGTCGGCTCGTCGAGCAGGAGCACGCCGAAACGGGCGAGCAGGATGGCGGCCAGGCCGGCCTTGACCCGCTGGCCGCCCGACAGCCGCTCCAGGGCGGTGTCGAGGACGGCCGGGTCGAGGCCGACGTCGGCCAGCACGCGGGGGGCGCGGGTGTCGTGGTCGTCACCGCCGAGGGCCAGGAACCGGGCCAGGGCGTCGTCGTAGGCCTCCAGCTCGCGTGGGCCCGGGTGGTCGCCGACCGCCCGCAGGGCCGCCTGCATGGCCGTCTCGGCCTCGGCCAGGCCGGTGCGCCGCCGCAGGTAGGCGGCGGTCGTCTCCCCGGGCCGGGGATCGGGCTCCTGGGCCAGGTAGCCGACGTCGAGGTCCGGCGGCGAGCGCTCGACCGTGCCCGAGGTCGGCAGCTCCAGGCCGGCCAGGCAGCGCAGCAGGGTGGTCTTGCCGGCGCCGTTGCGGCCCAGCACCCCGATCCTGCTGGTCCCGTCGACCAGCAGGTCGATCCCGTCGAGCACCACATGGGCGCCCCGGATCACGGTGAGGTTCCGGGCGGCGAGCATGCCCCAGCGTGGCATGGCCGAGACCGGTCGCGCAGCCGCACTACGCATGCGGGCGCGGGTGCGGCGCACCCCGATGGCGCGGCGGATCAGGCCGTGCGGGCGCGGCGGGCGCGGGTGGCGAGCCGGCGGGTGGCGGCGGCGACGCGGCGGCGGCGGACGCGGGTCTCGGGCTCCTCGGCCGGGGCGTCGGTGAGGGCCTGGGCCGGGGTGGCGGGGCGGGCCTGGGAGATCAGGTGGACGGGAACCAGGGCGTGGCGCATGGTCCTCTCCTCGCTGCTCGTGATGTCATCGTCCTGCCTGGTCAGGATGGGCGCGAAGCGCCAGGGAGGCAGTGTCGCCGGTCACCCGCGGGAGGTGACGTGTGGCACCCCTTGCCGGAGGGGCCCCAGGGAGCCAAGCTCATGCGTGCCCGGCCAAGGAGGGACAGCATGCAGGTCCTGCCAGAGCTCGCCGTCCTCGGCGTCAGCGACCCGACCCGGCTGGACCCGTACCTGGAACGCCGGCGCTACCAGCGGGGCGAGCGGCTCATGGCCCAGGGGACCAGCGGGGACGAGTGCTACCTGATCGTCGAGGGCGAGGTCCGCCTGGAGGTGGAGCGGCCCGACTTCGACTCCGACGGGGTGATCGCCTACCTGGGGCCGGGCATGCTGTGCGGCGAGTTCAGCCTGCTCGACGGCCGGCCCCGCTCGGCCAGCGCCTACGCCGGCACCGGGGTGACCGCCCTGGCCCTGAGCGAGGACGCCCTGACCCGGCTGTGCGCCGACGACCCCCCGACCGGGCTGGCCGTGCTGCGGGCGCTGGGCCGCGACGCCGCCGCCAAGGCCCGCCAGGCCTCCCGGCACCTGGAGGAGTACGTCTTCGCGGCCGACATCGACCCCGGGGTCGACCGGGCGGTGGCCCGGGCCGCGGCCGCCCAGGAGGTCCTGGCGAGCTGGCCCGAGGACCGGGTGGAGGCCTTGCTGACGGCGGTCGCCGAGACGGTCGCCGGCCGGGCCGAGGCGCTGGCCGCGGCCACCGTGGCCGAGACCGGGATCGGCAACGTCGCCGACAAGACCTTCAAGAACCGCTTCGCCAGCCTGGAGGTCAACCGCACCCTCCAGGGCCGCCCCGGGATCGGCCCCCGCCCGCCGGACGAGCGCGGCGTGACCGAGATCGCCAGCCCGGTCGGGGTGGTGCTCGGGCTCATCCCCATGACCAACCCGGTGGCCACCCTGGTCTTCAAGACCCTGATCTGCCTCAAGGCCCGCAACGCCCTGATCGTCAGCCACCACCCGGCCGCGGCCCGGGTCGGGGCCGACACCGTGGAGCTGCTGCGTGGCGTCCTGGCCGCCCACGGCGCCCCGGCCGACCTGCTGCAGTCGGTCGAGCGAGCCAGCCGCACGACCACGGCCATGTTCATGCGCCACCCGGGCGTGTCGCTGATCCTGGCCACCGGGGGCACGGCCATGGTCCGGGCCGCCTACAGCTCGGGCACCCCGGCCATCGGGGTCGGCTCGGGCAACGTGCCCGCCCTGGTCTGCGCCGACGCCGACCCGGTGGCGGCGGCGGCCGCGGTGGTCGAGAGCAAGTCCTTCGACCACGGCATCATCTGCGGCTCCGAGGACAACCTGGTCGTCGAGCAGGCCGTGGCCGGCCCGTTCCTGGCCGCCCTGGAGGCCGCCGGGGCGGCGGTCTGCACCCCCGAGGAGGCCGAGCGGGTCGCCGCCCACGCCTTCGACCCCGGCGACGGGCACCTGCGCCGCGAGGCCCTCGGCCGGGCCGCCACCGAGATCGCGGCCGCCGCCGGGGTCCGGCGCGACCGGCCGGTCCGGGTGCTGGTCCTGCCCGCGCCCCTGGAGCGGGCCGACGGCCCCCTGGGCCGGGAGAAGCTGGCCCCGCTGCTGTCGCTGTTCACCGTGGACGGGACCGGGCAGGGCCTGGAGGTCTGCAAGGCGCTGCTGGCCCGCCAGGGCGCCGGCCACACCGCCGTGATCCACACCGCCGACCCGGACCTCCAGCAGCGCTTCGCCGAGGAGGTCCCGGCCAGCCGCGTGCTGGTCAACGGCCCGGCCACCCAGGGCTGCATCGGCGTCGGCAACGGCCTGACCCCGTCGCTGACCCTGGGCTGCGGCACCTTCGGCGGCAACTCGACCACCGACAACGTCACCTACACCAACCTGCTCAACACCAAGCGGCTGGCCCGGCCGTTCATCTGATCCTTGCCCTGGTGTAACCGGAATGCAACCCGATCCGGGAAGGATTGTGAAGGTACGCACAAGCGTCGACCACCTGATGGAGTGAACACCACCTGATGACCACCAACCGACCCGCGATCGAGAACTACCTGATGGACATGGACGGGGTGCTGGTCCACGAGGAGCGGCTGATCCCCGGCGCCGACCGGTTCGTCAAGCGCCTCCAGCAGGCCGGGCACCCGTTCCTGCTGCTGACCAACAACAGCATCTACACCCCTCGCGACCTGGCCGCCCGGCTGGAGCTGACCGGCCTGGAGGTGCCCGAGAGCGCCATCTGGACCTCGGCCCTGGCCACGGCCCGGTTCCTCGACACCCAGCGGCCCCAGGGCAGCGCCTTCGTGCTCGGTGAGGCCGGGCTGACCACCGCCCTGCACCAGGTCGGCTACGTGCTCACCGAGCGCGAGCCGGACTACGTGGTGGTCGGCGAGACCCGGGCCTACAGCCAGGAGGCGATCACCCGGGCGATCCGCCTGATCGGCGCCGGGGCCCGCTTCATCGCCACCAACCCCGACCCCACCGGGCCCTCGCCGGCCGGCCCGCAGCCGGCCACCGGGGCCGTGGCCGCCCTCATCTCCAAGGCCACCGGGGTCCGCCCCTACTTCGTCGGCAAGCCCAACCCGCTGATGATGCGGGAGGCCCTGCGGGCCATCGACGCCCACTCCGACGCCACGGTGATGATCGGCGACCGCATGGACACCGACGTCATCGCCGGGATCGAGGCCGGCCTCCAGACGGTGCTGGTCCTGTCCGGCATCACCAGCCGCGAGGAGGCGCAGCGGTTCCCGTTCCTGCCCTCGCGGATCGTCGGCTCGGTGGCCGACCTGGTCGACGGCATCGCCGACCGGCCGGACGCGGCCGCGTAGGCCTCAGGGCCGCTCGAGCCAGAACGGGCTCGAGTAGGCGATCCCCCGGCCCAGCCGGGCCCACTCGCCGGGGGCCCGGGGGTCGGGGGCCTCGGCCGGGTCGGTGACCCGCAGGACCACCCAGGCGCCGTCGTCCGGGTCCAGGTCCAGCTCGAGGGCGGCCACCGGGCCCTGCGGGCCGGGCAGGGCGACCTCGAGGTTCGCGGCCAGGGTGGGCAGCCGCCCCCCGGGCCGCAGCACCTGGAGGTGCACGGGGCGGCCCTGGAAGGCCGGGCCCCGGTCGAGGTCGGCCTCGATCCGCACGGGCCCGCCGGGGTGGGCGACGGCCGTGCCCATCCGGGCCCGGTCCCCCCCGCCGCCGGCCAGCGAGGTCAGGGCGGCGTCCAGGCGCAGCCCCTTGACCCGGCTGGCGAAGAACCGCCGGGCGGACAGCGCCTCCAGGACCCCGGCCCGGGTGAGCTCGCGCACCCACAGCCCGGCCCGGCCCTTGCCCTCGGGATGGCCCCAGTCGGGGCCGTGCTCGTCGGTGACGCCGATGATCCCGACCCGCCAGCCGGCGTCCAGGCACTGGCTCAGCGGCGACTGCCCGCCCCGGTTGGTGTCCTTGAACAGGTACTCGTCCAGCTTGTTGAACAGCTCCAGGCTGACCAGGCGGTGGGCCAGGGCCGGCCGGTAGCCGAACCCGCCGAAGCGCAACCGCCCGGTGCCGGGATGGTTGAACCCGGCCAGCTCGTCCTCGCGACCGCGCTCCAGCCAGCGCCAGAACCGGCCCATGGTCGGGGCGGTGCGCAGCGGGTCGGTGAAGCCGGCGCTGTTCCAGACGTTCATGTGGCCGTAGGCGGCGTGCGACCACTCGAAGCCGTGCAGGGCCACGAACTCGCCGTCGTCGTTGGCCGCCGCGGCCAGGGCGATCGTCTGGCGCCAGGCCCGTTCGTCGATCCCGGTCCAGCCGGGCGCCTTGCGGACGTTCAGGAACGCCGACGCCCAGCGGCTGTGGTCGGTGAGGGCGGCCACGTCCAGCCCGGCCGACCGCATCGACCCGAAGGCCAGCCGCGGGTCGCCGGCCCCGTCCGACAGCCAGGTGTGGTTGTGGAGGTCGGCGTGGGCCAGCCACGACCCAGGGAACAGCCGCGACACCCGGCTGGTCCCCCAGGCGTCGGGCTCTGCCAGCCGCGGGGACGGTGCGTCCATGTGTTGAACGATATCGCGGGACGCCGCTCGCTCCCGGCAGGCCCGCGGAGCCGGTGGCTAGCGGGGGTCGGGGCGGTCGAGGTTCCAGTGGCGGCCGACCGAGGCCAGCCAGGTGGTGCCGTCGCCGGAGGTGAGGGCGAAACGGCTGACCATCCGCTGGCCGCCCTCGTGGTCGCCGTAGAGCAGCTCCACGGTGAGCGGGCGGTGGGTCTGGACGGCCTCGCACATCTCGTCGAAGCCGGGCTCGGCCGGGTCGCGGAACGCCCCCTGCCAGAAGCCGACGTCGCCCGGGGGCACGTACAGGTCGCGGATCAGGTTGCGGAACCGCTCCGGCTCGGCGTGGGGGGCGTCGCCGGGGACCCGGTCGGCGATCGGGTGCCAGCCGTGCAGCACGGCCATGCCGCTGCCGACGTTGCGCAGCGACACGGCCAGGTAGATGACGCCGTCCTGGATCTCCACGGCGGCCCGGCCGCCCTCCAGTCGCGAGTGGTGGCCGTCGACCCACAGGACCTTGATCAGCGGGTCCTCGAGCCGCGAGGGGACCAGCAGGGGCCGCAACCCGGCCTGGAGGGCCCGCTCGGCCGTGCGGGCGGCCCGGTTGGCGGAGCGCACCGAGGCGAAGGTCGCCGCCGCCAGCACCAGTGTGCCGCCCGCGGTTGCCAGCGACGAGATCGTCACCCAGTCCGCCATCGGCGGACAGGCTAGTCCCCGGTGGCCGAGAAGTGCATCAGGTCCTTGGGCGAGCGGAAGCTGCCGCCCCAGGTCCAGCCGACGGCGGCGAAGGCCCGGGTGACGGCGTCGCCAGGCTCGATCATGCCGGGGCGGCGGTCGGCGCGGTCCAGGTAGGCGCTGGCCAGCTCGGGCAGGACGAGGTCGCCGCGCCGGTAGGGGTTCTGGAAGGGGTCGACGTCGATGGCCAGGCCGTAGGCGTGGGCCGACCAGCGGGTCTGCCCGCGGGCGGTGCGGCAGACGAAGGCGGCGGTGTCGTTGCCGTCGCCGGTCGGGTGGGCGTGCAGGTCGGCCGTGGTCACCAGCCGCATCTCCTCGATCGGGAACCGGGCCCGGTAGAGGCGGGCGAACACCGACACGACGTCGGCGGCGACCCGCCGGTTGACGACCAGCTCGCCGGTGTGGGCGCGGCCGTCGAAGCCGCGGAAGCTGACCGTGACGTAGCGCAGGTCTCCGAGGGCGACCGGGCACCCGGGGGTCCAGGTCTCCCCCATCCGGGCCCGGACCGCCGAACTGATCGGGGCCACGGTGGAGCGGAAGGTCCCGCCGGGCGGCGGCGGCAGCCGGTCGACGGTCGGCAGCCGCCGGTCCCGCAGCGGCGCCGGGGTCGCCAGCACCTCCCCGAACCCGTCGGGCCGCAGGGGCAGCGGCCTCGCCCCGACCCGCCAGGTGGCCGCCGGCACCGTGGTCGAGGGGCCGCTGGAGGGCTCGGCGGGGGCCTGTGGATGACTGCCGGCACCGCTTGCGCTGCTCGAGGTAGCCTCCCCCACCGGGGGACCCGCCGCCGGCGGGTTGGGCTGGCGGCCGCCCGCGCAGGCGCCGAGCAGGACCGCGGCAAGCAGGACCGCGGCGAGCAGGACCGCGGCGAGCAGGACCAGGCTCGTGGTCCGGGCGCGACCGAGCTTCCCCAACGACGTCAGAGGAGCGAGACGCCCTTGGGGCGGAAGCGGGTGGCGTCGCCGCCGGTCTCGGCCCGGATGACGTGCATGACGGCGTTGATGAGGGCCAGGTGGGTGAACGCCTGGGGGAAGTTGCCGAGGTGGCGGCCGCTCCGGGGGTCGATCTCCTCGGCGTACAGCTGCAGGGGGCTGGCGTACGACAGCAGCTTCTCGCACAGCTGCCTCGCCCTGGCGACCTCGCCGATCTCGACCAGGGCCGAGACCAGCCAGAACGAGCAGATGGTGAAGGTGCCCTCCTCGCCGGCGAAGCCGTCGTCGGTCTCCTCGGTCCGGTAGCGCAGGACCAGCTCGTCCATGGTGAGCTCGTCGGCGATGGCCAGGACGGTGTCGCGGATCCGCGGGTCCTCGGGGGGCAGGAACCGCAGCAGCGGCATCAGCAGCACCGAGGCGTCCAGCGCGGTCGTCTCGTAGTGCTGGACGAAC
>DASZON010000356.1:0-1607 GCA_035550755.1 Actinomycetota bacterium
GCACCGCCTGGGGCTGGGACGACCCCGGCCTGGAGGCGGCCCTGGCCGCCGACCTCGGCCTGGCCGTGCGCCGCCACCGCGACCTGGGCGGCCAGCAGGACCTCCGCGCCTCGGTGCTGGTCACCACCGAGGCGTCCCGGCGGGCCCTGGCCGAGGCCCTCGGCCGCCCGGTCGAGCTGCGCCGGTTCCGGACCAACTTGCACCTGGAGCTGGACGCGCCAGCGTTCGCCGAGGAGCGCTGGGAGGGCGGCCGGCTCCGGGTCGGCGAGGTCACCCTGGCCCTGGCCCGCCCCTGCGCCCGCTGCGTGATCCCGACCCGCGACCCCGACGACCTCAGCCGCTGGCCGGAGCTGCTGCGCTGGCTGCACCGCCACCGCCGGGCCCTGTTCGGGGTCAACGCCACCGTGGTCGGCGGCGGGGTGGTCCGGGTGGGGGACCGGGTCGCCGTCGAGGAGCCCGCCGAGCTGGCCGAGCCCCGCCCCGCGAGCGACTGGGACGTCGCGCCCCGGGGGGCGTCGTGACCAGGGGGCTGACCGTGGCCACCTGGAACATCTTCGGGGGCCGGGTGTGGGACGGCAGCCGGGTCGACCTGGACCTGGTCGTCGCCGGCCTGCGGCGCCTGGACGCCGACCTGGTGGCCGTGCAGGAGGTGGACCGCCAGCAGGCCCGCAGCCACGGCGCCGACCAGGCCCGCCTGCTCGGCGAGGCCCTGGGCATGGACTGGCGCTACGCCCCGGCCATGCTCGGCACCCCGGGCAATCCCGACGGCTGGCGCGCCCCGGCCCCGGGCGACCCCGACCCCGGCGGCACCGCCGACGGGATCGCCCTGCTGTCGCGGCTGCCGCTGACCGGCACCGAGACCGTGCTGCTGCCCCAGGCCGGCCGCGACGAGCCCAGGGTGGCCCTGGTGGCCGGGCTGGACCAGGGGGGCGGGCGGCTGACCGTTGCCGGCACCCACCTGAGCTTCGTCCCCGGCCCCAACCTGACCCAGCTCCGGGCCCTCCAGCGCCACCTGGACGAGCGGGGCGGTCCCCGCCTGCTGCTGGGCGACCTCAACCTGTGGTGGCCGCTGGTCCGGCTGGCGTCGCGGCCCGGATGGCGGCCCCTGGTCCGTGGGGCCACCTTCCGCAACCGCCCCCCCGGGTCGGCGGCCCGGATGGTCCAGCTCGACCACGTCCTGGCCGCCGGGGCCAGCTTCCGCCCCCTGGCCACCCGGATCGTCAGCGGCCCCGCCTCCGACCACCGGGCGGTGGTGGTCGAGCTGGAGTGGTCCTAGGCCTGGGGGCGGTTGAACCAGCTCTGGTAGGTCTGCGCGAAGAACAGGTCGCCCGACACCTTGAGCTTGCCGGTCATGAACAGCTGCATGCCGTTGGCGGCCCCGGTGATCAGGCGCAGGAAGTCGGCCAGGCCGATGCGCAGGCTGACCCGCGGGCTCTCGGCCTGGCCCGGCTCGATCTCGCAGCGCCCGTCGGCGATCCGCATGGCGTACTCGTGGCTGCCGTCGGGGGCGGTGATCTCGTACTGGACGACCGCCTGCTGGCCGGCCGCCTTCTCCGGGTTGAACGACCCCGCCATGCCGGCGAACACCTGCCCGAGGACCCCGTCGA
>DASZON010000357.1:0-11290 GCA_035550755.1 Actinomycetota bacterium
TGGCCGGGGGCGGCCGCCTTCGTCGACTACCGGCTGGCCACCATCGGCGTCGCCGGGCTGGTCGACGACCTGGCCGCCGTCCGCCGCGAGGCCATCGCCGCCGTGGCCGCCCTCCCGCCCGACACCCTCCCCTGGACGCCCCGGCTGGTGCTCGGGGTCGGCCGCCGTTAGTCCGGGAGGTTGACCGCCAGCGGGCCGTGTTCCAGGAACCGGGCCCGCAGCTCGGCGGGGAGGGCGGCGGCGATCCGGTCGACGGCGGCGCGGGCCTGGCTCGGCCCCGCGACCTGGGCCAGCAGGTAGTCGGAGCCGGAGCCGGCGGCGAGGCGGGCCGCCTCGTCGCGGTGGCCGAGGCGGGCCATGGCGATGGCCTGGTACTTGGCCGAGCCGTAGGTCCGGGCCAGGTGGAGCAGGCCCTCGGCGGCGGGCGGGTCGAGGCGGCTGGTGAGCTCGGCGTGGCGGAGCTCGACCCGCCAGCGGTAGCCGAAGGGGCGGGCCAGCTGGGCGCCGGCCCGCTCCAGGCGGGCGGCGGCCTCGGCGTGGTCGCCGGCGACCAGGGCCGTCTCGGCCAGGGCGTGCTGGGCGTGGAGCCCGGGATGGGTGGCCTCGGTGGCCGTGCCGAGCAGGTCGACGGCGCGGTCGGCCAGCTCGCGGGCCCGGCCGAGCTCGCCCAGCTCGCGCCAGAGCCAGGACCCGACCGTGGCCGCCCGGGCGTGGTAGAAGCGGTCCTCGACCTCGCCCAGCATGCGCCCCAGCAGGGCCAGGCGGTCGAGCGCGGCCCGCAGGTCGCCGAGGTTGGCGTAGGCCAGGGTGGCCCCGAAGCAGGCGGTGAGCATGGGCCGGAACAGCCCGGCGGCCCGGCAGGCGTCGATGCCCTGGTCCAGCACCCTGGTGGCCTCGGCGAACCGGTCGCCGTGCTCCAGGAGCAGGCCCAGCCAGGCCTGGCCGGCGGCCCGGGTGGCGTCGCCGGCCGGGGCGGCCTCGCCGGGCCGGGCGGCGCCGTCCGGCCGGCCGCCGAGGACGGCGTCGAAGGCCGCCCTGGCCCCGGCCAGGTCGCCGTCGGCGTGGCGCATCCTGGCCGCCAGCAGCAGCGCCGTCGGCCCGGCGCGGCGGGCCGACACCGCCCGCTCGGCCAGTTCCCGGGCCTCCGGGGTCACCTCCGAGGCGTGCTGGTCGCGGCTGTAGTAGGCGGTCCAGCCGAGCTGCTCCAGGGCCGCCGCCTCCAGCCGGTCCTCACCCTGGGCGACGGCCAGCTCCAGGGCCCGCTGCTGGTCGCCGAAGGCGGCCGGGTAGTCGCCGAGGGCGACCAGGACCCGGCCCCGGTCCAGCCGGGCGCGTGCCTCCAGCGGCGGGTCACCGGCCCGTCCGGCCGCGGCCACGGCCTGGTCGAGCAGGCGCTGGGCGTCGCGGTTGGCGTACGACCCGGCGGCCCGGGCGGCGGCCGCCGTCCAGGCGGCGGCCGCGGCCGCCCAGTCGCCGGCGGCGGCGGCGTGGCCGGCGGCCGCCTCGGGCCGGTCGGCCAGCAGGCCGGCCAGGCGGCGGTGGCGGGCGACCCGGGTCGGGCGGGGACTGGTCTCGTACAGGACCTCGCGGACCAGGTCGTTGGCGAGCTCGTAGCCGCCGCTGTCGTCCTCGACCAGCAGGTGGGCGGCCAGGGCCCGCTCGGCCACGGCGGCCGTCGCCTCCACGGGCTGGCCGAGGAGGGCGGCCACCACCTCCAGGTCGACCACGTTCCCGGCCACCACCGCCGCCCGCAGCAGGGTCTCGACCTCGGGGCCGGCCCGGCGGGCCCGGCTTAGGACGGCCTCGCGGAGCGTCGCCGGGACGGCCGCCTGGTCGCCGCCGCCCTCGGCCGCCGCCCGCAGGCTCTCGACCGCGAACAGGGTGTGGCCCCTGGTCCGCTCCTGCACCGGGCCGGCCAGGTCGGCCACCCCGAACCGGCGGGCCAGCTCGGCCACGGCCGCCGGCGGGAGCGGCCCCAGCTCCAGGGCCGTGCTCACGTCGGCGAGGGCGGCCAGGGCCTCGGCGCCCTCCTCGGCCCGGACGGTGGCCAGGACCAGCACCCGGTCGCCGGCCAGGCGGCGCAGCAGGAAGTGGAGCAGCTCCAGGGTCGAGGCGCCGGCCAGCTGGAGGTCGTCGAGGACGAGCAGGAGCGGCCGCTGGGCGGCCAGTCCCCGGACGAACCCGGTCACGGCCTCGAACGAGCGGCGCCGCTCCAGCTCGGCCGGGGCGCGCTCGTAGCCGCCCAGCCCGAGCAGCCGCCGCAGCTCCGGCACCAGCTCGGCCAGGGTCCCGGCGGCCTCCCCGGCCGCTGCCCCCACCCGCTCCGGCGCCAGCGCCAGCGCCGCCGCCCGCACCGCCTCGGCCACCGGCTGGAGGAACAGCGACCGCTCGGCCTCGTAGCACCGCGCCTGCACCACCAGCCCCCCGGTCCTCCCGGCGAGCTCGGCCACCACCTGCAGCAGCCGGGTCTTCCCGATCCCCGCCTCCCCGGCGACCAGGACCATCGAGGGCCGCCCCCCCACCGCCTGCTCCCACCGACCGGTGAGGCTGGCCACCTCCGCCTCCCGCCCGACGAAGTCGTCCCCCGGGGGGTCTGTGGACAGCCTTCCGCGCTGATTCCGGGCGTCGGTTACCCTCCCGGTTGGGGCCCCCGATACCGGTGGGTCGGGTTCGGGCACGCCCCCGCCACCAGCTCCCCGCAGGATCGACAGGTGGAGGGCCTGGGTCTCCGGGCCGGGGTCGGTCCCCAGCTCCTCTCCCAGGGTCGCCCGGAGCTCCTCGTAGGCGGCCAGGGCGGCGGCGGGGGCGCCGGCGGCGGCGTGGGTGGCCATGACCGCGCGCCAGGCCGGCTCGTCGAACGGGTCGGTGGCGACGGCGGCCCGGGAATGGGCGAGGGCCCGGGTGGGGTCGCCGAGGGCGAGGGCGGCGTCCCAGGCGAGGCGGCGGCAGCGGGCGGTCAGGCGCTCGGCCTCGCGGCGGGGCGCGACGGCCCAGTCGGCGTCGGGCTCGTCGGCCAGGAACGGCCCCCGCCCGAGCAGCTCGAGGGCGCGTTCGGCGGCGGCCAGGGCCAGCGCCGGCTCGGCGGCCAGCCGGGCCTCGCCCTCGGCGGCCAGGCGGGCGGCCTCCTCCAGGTCGACCTCGACCAGGGGGCCGGTGACGAACCGCCACCCGTGGCGCCCGCCGGCGAGCACGTCGGGCCCGAGCACCGACCGCAGCCGGCTGACCAGGGTGGCCAGGTTGGCGTCGGGGTCGGCCGGGGGCCGGCCGGGCCACAGCACCTCGGCGAGCACCTCGGCCGGGACGACCTCGCCCCGCCTGGCCAGCAGCAGCCGCAGCAGGGTACGGCCCTTGCGGCTGGCCAGCTCGTGGGGCGGGACCTCGCGCCCGTCCACGGCCACGGCGAGCGGGCCGAGCACCTGCACGGTCAGGCTGCCCTGCTGGTCCATCCAGGGATTGTGGGCGATTGCAGCCGCCGCTGGCCAGGACCGCAACCGGGGTGCAAACCCCGGGCGGGACGATCGCGGCGTCAACCCGCCCGCCTCCCCAGGAGGTTCCCACCATGGCCATCGACCAGGCCAAGCTGGACGAGTTTCTCGGCCGCTTCGTCGCCGACCTGGGCGCGGTGTTCGCCGCGCCCGCCGTCGTCGCCGGCGACCGGCTGGGCCTCTACAAGGCGCTGGCCGCCGCCGGCCCGTCCACCCCGGCCGAGCTGGCCGCCCGCACCGGCGCCAGCGAGCGCTACCTGACCGAGTGGCTGCGCGGCCAGGCGGCCGGCGGCTACGTCACCTACGACCCGGCCGCCGACCGCTACCGCCTGACCGAGGAGCAGGCCTTCGCGCTGGCCGACGAGACCAGCCCGGCGTTCGTCCCCGGCGCCTTCCAGCTCGCCACCTCGACCATCAAGGACGAGCCCCGGATCACCGAGGCCATCCGCACCGGCGACGGCCTCGGCTGGCACCAGCACCACGCCGACCTGTGGCAGGGCACCGAGCGGTTCTTCCGCCCCGGCTACACGGCCAACCTGGTGGAGTCATGGATCCCGGCCCTCGACGGGGTCGAGGCCAAGCTCCAGGCGGGGGCGCGGGTGGCCGACGTCGGCTGCGGCCACGGCGCCTCCACCATCCTGCTCGCCAGGGCCTACCCCAGGTCGACGGTTGTCGGCTTCGACTACCACGACCGGTCGATCGAGTGGGCCCGCAAGGCGGCCGCCGAGGCCGGGGTCGGCGACCGGGTCAGCTTCGAGGTCGCCCCGGCCGACGCCTACCCCGGCGAGGGCTACGACCTGGTAGCCGTGTTCGACGCCCTCCACGACATGGGCGACCCGCTGGCCGCGGCGGCCCACATCCGCCGCTCGCTGGCCCCGGACGGGACCTTCCTGCTGGTCGAGCCGGCCGCCGGGGAGCGGGTGGAGGACAACCTCAACCCGGTCGGCCGGATCTTCTACTCGGCCTCGCTGTTCATCTGCGTCCCCAGCGCCCGTTCCCAGGGCGGCGAGGGGCTCGGCAGCCAGGTCCCCGAGGCGACCTGGCGGGCGGTGCTGGCCGAGGCCGGCTTCGGCAGCGTCCGCCGGGCCACCGAGACCCCGTTCAACCGCGTGTTCGAGGCCCGTCCGTAGCGAACTTCTCCGCCCATGGTCTCCAGGTGCCGGCCAGCTCCGGCACCTGGAGCAGCCTGCCCGCCCCGGCGTGGTCGTCGTGGTAGATGCGCGACACCTCGGCCACGCTGAGGTCGTGGCCGGGCCGGTGGACGACCTCGGCCGGGTCGCCGGCGCCGACCTCGCCCTCGGCCAGGACGCGGAGGTACGCCCCGGGCCGCCCGGCGGCGGCGAAGCGGGCCGGGAACCGCTGGCTGCCCATCCGGATCCCCAGCTTGAAGCAGGGGATCCGCGGCTGGGCGACCTCGAGGAGGATCCCCCCGACCCGCCAGCGCTCCCCCACCAGGGCGTTGCTGACGTCGATCCCCCGCAGGGTCAGGTTCTCCCCGAAGGTCCCCGGCCCCAGCTCGAGGCCCAGCTCGGCCCCCCACCAGGCGTAGTCCTCGGCCGCGTAGGCGTACACCGCCTTGTCGGGCCCGCCGTGCACCTCGGGGTTGCCCTGCTCGTCGCCCTCGACCTTGTGCCCGCGGACCTTGACCCGCCCGGCCACCGGGTCCTTCCAGATCGCCGTCCGCACGCTGTTCCCCCGGTACCCGACCTCCCTCGGGGTCCCGACGTTCACCGACACCACCACACCCGCCACGACCGACCTCCCCCGCCGCCTGCTCCGCTCAGGCTACCCTGCCCGGAGGAGGTGCCCATGGAACCAACCGCCGAGCCGATCGAGCTGCCCCAGGGGTACGGCAAGGCGACCACGACGATGGCCTGGCCGGCGGTGCGGGAGCGCCTCGAGCAGGCCCCGCGCTACTGGCTGGTCACCAACCGGCGCGACGGGCGGGGCCACGTGGTGCCCGTCGACGGCGTCTGGCTGGACGACGCCTGGTGGTACGGGGGCAGCCCGTCCACCCTCCATCAGCGGAACCTGGAGCACGACCAGCGGGTGGTGGTCCACCTCGAGGACACCATGGCCGCGGTGATCCTGGAGGGGACGATGCGCCGCCAGGTCCCCTCCGCCGAGCTGGCCGGGCGGCTGCGGGCCGCCTCAAGGGCCAAGTACGGCTACGAGCCGCCCGAGGGGGCCTACGAGGCCGGGGTGTGGGTCCTGCAGCCGGCCAGGGCGCGGGCCTGGAGCGCCTTCCCCGACGACGTCACCCGGTTCCGGTTCGGCTAGCGGCCGGCGGGCCGGCCGCCGGCCAGGCCGCGGGCCGGGTCGCGGGCCCGCTCGGCGGCGGCGCGGCAGCCCATGGCCTCGAACCCGGCCTCGGCCCGCTCCAGCAGAGCGGGGCCGTCCAGGCCGTCGGGGGCGCGCTCGCCCGGGCCGAGGTGGCGGCCCAGCTGGAGCTGGCCCCAGGCGAGCTCCCAGGGCATGGCCAGCCGCTCGGCCGCCTCCACGGCCCGGGCCCAGGACCGCAGGGCCGCCCGCCGGCGGCCCTCCAGCTCCTGCCAGGCGCCCTGGCACAGGCGGGCCCGGGGGCGGGCCATGGGGAAGGTGCGGGCGTAGCGCTCCAGCCGCCGCAGGCCGGCCGTGGCCGTGGCCCGCAGCTCGGCCGCGTCCACGCCCGGCGCGCCGCCGCGCTCCAGCAGGGCCAGGCAGACCTCGGGGATGCCGGCGTGGGCCTCGAGCGTGTAGGGGTGGAACGAGGGCTCGGGGCCGGCCAGGTCGGCCGCGGCCCGGGCCGACCGCCAGGCCTCCTCCGGCCGCCCGGCGGCCAGGTGGTGGCGGGCCACGGCCACGTGGAAGCGGACGGCGTCGATCGTCGGCACCCCGGCCGCGGGCAGCGCCTCCCCCTCCTTCAGGGTGGCGGCCAGGACCTGGTCGCCGGGGTCGGTGCGCAGGCGCGCCTCGGCCAGCAGCACCACCCCCCAGAGCTGGGCCATCGGGTCGTGGCGGTCGCGGGCGGCGACGCGGGCGTCCTCGCTCATGGCCGCGGCCTCCTCGAAGCGGCCGGTCAGGTAGCGGCAGACGCCGGCGAGCAGGACCGCCTGGTCGACCATGCGGTGCAGCCGGGCCCGGTTCCCGGTCTCCAGCACCCGTGGCAGCCCGGCGTCCGCCGCGGCCCAGTCGCCAACCGCGATCCAGTGCAGGCAGGCCAGGATGTAGGTGTAGACGACGGCCACCGGATCGTCGGCCCGCTCGACGGCGTCGACCGCGGCCCGGACGTGGGGGCGGGCCAGCCGATGGTGCCCGGCCGCGGTGAGGATGTTGCCCAGGCCCGCCCGGCTGGTCATCAGCAGGTCGGGCCGCCCGGCCCGCTCGGACAGGGTCAGGCCCCAGAAGGCGACCGGGAGCAGGGGCGCCTTGTCCTCCAGCATCCAGCAGACCTCCTCGAGCTGCCAGCAGACGGCGGCGGGCTCGGCGGCCCGGTCGCGCCCCGCCGCCGTCCGCTCGGCCACCCCGCCCGGGCGCAGGCGCCGTAGCGACCGCTGCAGCACCTGGCTGGCCAGCATGTCCGACCAGCCGGTCCGCGACCCCGGGAGGGGGGTGCCGAGCAGGGCCAGGCTGCGCTCGAAGTGCTCCCGGGCCGGGGGCATCTCGCCCAGCTGCACGTGGGCCTCGGCCAGGAGGCGGTGCCAGCGGGCCCGCGTCGGGGCTGGCACCTCGCGGCGGCGCAGGGCGGCCCCGAGCACGGCCTGGGTCTCCCGGAACCAGCCCCGGCGCCGGTACAGCGGGCACAGCCGGGTCAGGTGGCGGTCCAGGTCGGCCGGGTCGCCGTCGGCGACCAGCCAGTCGGTGGCCGCCCGGAGGTTCTCGACGTCGGCGTCGAGCTCGGCCCCGGCCGGCAGCGGGTCGGCCGGGTCGGGGAGCAGGCCCGAGAAGTGGGCGGCATGGCGGCGGCGCGCCTCGGCCTCCTCGGCCTCCTCGGCGGCCAGGCGCCGCCCGGCGTCCTGGCGCAGCAGCTCGTGCATGCCGTAGCGGCCGTCCTCGCCCACCTCGACCAGGGAGTGGTCGACCAGGCCGGCCAGCAGGGGCAGCCCGGCCCCGGCCACGGCCCCGGCCGCGTCCAGGTCGAAGCCGCCGCGCAGGACCGAGAGGCGGCGCAGGGCCTGGCGCTCGGTGTCCGAGAGCAGCTCCCACGACCAGTCGATCACCGACCGGATGCTGCGGTGGCGTGGGGCGACGTCGGGGGCGGTCGTCTCCAGCAGCTCGGTCCCGGCGGCGAGCCGGTCGGCGATGGCCGCCGGGGAGGCCGAGCGGACCCAGCGGGCGGCCAGCTCGATGGCCAGGGGCATCCCGCCGACCAGCCGGCACGCCCGCCCGACCGAGGCCAGGTCGGCGTCCGGGCGGAACCCGGGCCGCAGCAGGCGGGCCCGGTCCTCGAACAGCCGCACCGCCGGGTAGGCGGCCGCCTCGGCGTCGGCTTCCTCCGGCGGGTAGGGCAGGCCGCGCACCTCGACCAGCCACTCGATCCCCAGCCCGAGCCGCCGCCGCGAGGTGCCGAGGACCTGGACGCCCGGCGCCCGGGCGAGCAGGCCGGCCAGGACCCCGGCGGCGTCGCGGAGCTGCTCCAGGTTGTCGAGGACCAGCAGCAGCTCCCGCCCGGCCAGGAAGTCGGCCAGCAGCTCCCGCGGGTCCCGGGGGACCGCCAGCGACACCCCGAGGGCCGCGGCCAGGTTGGTCACCACCAGGTCGGCCGCCTCCTCCGGCCGCGCCGGGCTGGTCCCGGCGAACGACACCGTCGCCACCCCGTCCCGGTGCCGCCGCGCCCGGTCCGCCCCCGCCTCCATCGCCAACCGGGTCTTGCCGATCCCCCCCGGCCCCACCAGCGTGACCAGCCGGCACGCCGGGTCGTCGAGCAGCGTGTGCAGCCGCGCCAGGTCCTCCTCCCGCCCCACCAACGAGGTGAGCGCCCCCAGCCCTCCGGCCACGGGCCGCTCGGTCCCCTTGGGGAGGTCGGTGAACCCGCCGGCTTCGGCGATCTGGTCGCGGAGGGTGGTGGTGCCCGGCGACGGGTCCTGGCCGAGCTCCTCGCGGAGGAGGTAGCGGCAGGTCTCGAACTGGGCGAGGGCGGCGCCCCGGTGGCCGCCGGTGGCCAGGAACCACATGAGGGCGCGGTGGGCCTCCTCGTGCAGGGGCTCGAGCTGGAGCATGCGGCGGGCGGCCTCGACCCCGGCGGCGGCGTCGCCGCGGTCGCGGGCGTCCTGGACGGCCCGCTCCAGCAGGGCGAGCTGGTCGCTCAGGGAGGCGGCCCGCCGGCCCTGGACCCACTCGTCGAACAGCTCGGCTCCCGGCGCCTCGAACCCGCTCAGGAGCTCGCCGCGACACAGCCGGGCCGCGGCCAGCAGCTCCCCGCCCTCGGGCCGGCCGGCGGCCAGCCGCTCGACCTCGACCGCGTCCACCCACACGGGCCGGGCCGGGTCGAGGGCGACCGTCTGCCTGGTCACCAGCAGCCGCTCGGGCAGGGCCCGGCGGAGCTTGGTCAGGGCCAGGCGCAGGTTGGCCCGGGCGGTCGCCTCGGGCAGGTCGCTCCAGAGCAGCCCGGCCAGCGCCGAGCGCGACTGCGCCGTGCCCGTCACCGCCAGGTAGACGAGCAGCGCCGTCGCCTTGGCCGATGCCAGCCCGACCAGTGGGCGCCCGTCCACGGCCAGCTCGGTCGCGCCGAGCACACGGACGCGAAGCTCCTGCCCCATTGCCGCCCCTGCCGTCGCCTGCTGGCACCTTACCGCGACCGGTGGGCCGAACACGACGGGGAAACGGTCGGAAAACGTTGCCCGGCTAGCGTCCCGGCCAGCACACCCGCCTCCGGAGAGGAGCGCTCATGGAGATCGTCGCCTGCCCCGACCCGACCTGCCCGGCCCCGGCCTGGGTCTACGACCGCTGGACCTGGAAGTCGACCGCCGGCCCGGTCGAGCAGGTCAAGACGGGCTGCGAGGACGGCCACTGGTTCACCCCGCCGGCCGCCTCGCTCGCCCCCTACCGGCTCCCCAACCCGGCCACCGTCCGCCAGGAGCAGCTCGCGCGCTGACCGCGCCCGCCACAGGAGGAGCAGCCATGACCGACCCGCAGCCCTGGCGCAGCGACCTGCCGGCCGTCGACGACCGGGCCGTTCCCGTCCCCGAGTTCCTGTTCGAGCACGCCGCCCGGCTCGGCGACAAGCCGGCCCTGGTCGACGGCCCGACCGGCCGGTCCCTGTCCTACCGCCAGCTCGCCGCCGCGGTCGAGCGGGTGGCGGCCGGCCTGGCCGCCCGCGGGTTCGGCCGGGGCGACGTGCTCGCCCTGTCCAGCCCCAACCTGCCCGAGTACGCGGTCGCCATGTACGGCGCCATGGCCGCGGGCGGGGTCGTCACCGGCGCCAACCCGCTGCTGACGGCCGGGGAGCTGGCCGGCCAGCTGGCCGACGCCGGCGCCTCGGTGCTGGTCACCGTGCCGCCGTTCCTGGAGGTGGCCCGGGCGGCGGCCGCCAGGGCCGGGGTCGGGGAGGTGCTGGTGTTCGGCGAGGCCGACGGCGCGACCCCGTTCGCCAGCCTGCTCGCCCCCGGCGGGTCTCCGCCGGAGGTCCGCATCGACCCGGTGGACGACCTGGCCGCCCTCCCCTACTCCAGCGGCACCACCGGCCTGCCCAAGGGGGTGGAGCTGACCCACGCCAACCTGGTCGCCCAGACCCGCCAGGCCCAGGCCGTGATGGACCTCGGCGAGGACGACGTGGTCGTCGGGGTGGCGCCGTTCTTCCACGCCATCGGCCAGGGCATCATCCTGCCCTGCAGCCTGCGGGCGGGAGCGACGGTGGTGACCATGTCCCGCTTCGACCTGGCCGGCTTCCTCGGGATCGTCCAGGACTACCGGGCGACCTTCTCGATCGTGGTCCCGCCGATCGTGCTCGCCCTGGCCGGCCACCCGATGGTCGACGCCTACGACCTGTCCTCGCTTCGGCTGCTCGGCTGCGGGGCGGCGCCGCTCGGGGCCGACGTCGAGCAGCGCTGCGCCGACCGGCTCGGCTGCCCGGTCATCCAGGGGTTCGGCATGACCGAGGGGACGGGCGCCCTGGCCATCGTCCCGCCGGCGGCACCCCGGCCCGGGTCGGCGGGGCGGCTGCTCCCCGGCACCGAGGCCCGGATCGTCGACCCGGTCGGCGGCGACGATCTCGGCCCCGGCCGGACCGGGGAGCTGTGGCTGCGCGGCCCCCAGGTGATGCGCGGCTACCGCAACCGGCCGGAGGCGACGGCGGCCACCCTCGCCCCCGGCGGCTGGCTGCGCACCGGCGACCTCTGCTACGTCGACGCCGACGGCTACCTGTTCGTGGTCGACCGGCTCAAGGAGCTCATCAAGTACAAGGGCGCCCAGGTGGCCCCGGCCGAGCTGGAGGCGCTGCTCTGCGCCCACCCGGCGGTGGCCGACGCCGCCGTGGTGCCGCGTCCCGACCCCGAGGCCGGGGAGGTGCCGGTGGCCCACGTGGCCACGCGGGCCGAGGTGAGCGCGGCCGAGCTCCAGGCCTGGGTGGCCGAGCGGGTCGCCCCCTACAAGCGCCTGCGTGGCGTCCGCTTCGTCGACCAGGTCCCCCGCTCCCCGACCGGCAAGCTGCTGCGCCGGGTGCTGGTCGAGGCCGAGCGGGCCGACGCCAGGGCCGAGCAGGCGGCCAGGGCCGAGGCCGAACCGGCCGGGGTCGCCTGACCGAGGGGCCGGGGTCGCCTAGGCCCCGGCCCGCCCCCCGCGGTGGCGGCCGGCCCAGGCGAGCAGGCCGGCCGCGTCGCGGGTGTTGA
>DASZON010000358.1:0-1636 GCA_035550755.1 Actinomycetota bacterium
GGGCCATGACCGGCGTTCGCCTCACCCGCAACCGCGCCCTGGACTACGGGCGGGTCGTGCGGTGCGCGTGTCCCGGGGCCCGGCGGTCACTCCGCGCGACGTAGCGCACCTCGACTCTCGACCGCCGGGCCGCCCGCCGCCCGCGAACGCTCGAGAGGAACCCGCACCGTGGCTGCCGCCACCTCAACGCGCCCCAACGGGGCCACCGTCTGGTTCACCGGCCTGCCCTCGGCCGGCAAGACCACTGTCGCCACCCTGGTCGGCGAGCGGCTGGCCGAGCTCGGCCACCCCGTCGAGGTCCTGGACGGCGACGTGGTCCGCACCCGTCTCTCCCGCGGGCTGGGGTTCTCCCGGTCCGACCGGGACGAGAACATCCGCCGCATCGGCTATGTCGCCGGGCTGCTGACCAGCCACGGGGTCACCGTGCTGGTCTCGGCCATCTCGCCCTACCGGGCGGTCCGCGACGAGGTCCGCGCGGCCGTCGAGCGGGTCGGCGGCTTCGTCGAGGTCCACGCGGCCACCGACCTGGCCACCTGCCGCGCCCAGCTCGACCCCGACCGCGCCGGAACCTCACCCGCCGTTGGGCGGGCCCCCGACCGGGAGGGTAGCCGGTACCCGGAAGCGGGGCGAACCGCTGTCCACAGCCCCCACCCCCACGATTCCCACCCCCACGACTCCCACCCGCACGGCCCCACCCCGCACGGCGGGCGTCTCACTGAACGGCTGGTCCCCCCCGACCTGGCCGAGGGCCTGGCGGCTGAGGCGGCCCGGCTGCCGGCGGTGGTGCTGGACGGGCGGGGTCTGGCGGATCTCGAGTGTCTGGCTGTGGGGGCCTTCTCGCCCCTGACCGGGTTCCTCGGGGCGGCCGACCACACCTTGGTGGTCGAACACGGACGTCTGGCCGACGGGACGGTGTGGACCCTTCCGGTGGTCCTCCCGGTCCTGGCCGAGGTCCTGGCCGGCGGGCCCGACCGGCTGGCGCTCACGGACGTGGCCGGGACGGTGCTGGCCGTGGTCGACGTCGAGGAGGTCCACGAGCCCTACCCGGGGGCCGAGTCCAAGCTGGTGGTCGAGACCGACGACCCGGCCCACCCCGGGGTGGCGGCGACCCTGGCCCGTCGCGGCCCGCTCGTCGGGGGGCCGGTCCAGGTGCTGCGGCTGCCCGCGACCCCGGCCGAGCTGGGGCCGCGCCTCACCCCGGCCCAGGTCCGGGCCGAGGCGGCGGCCAGGGGCTGGCGGTCGATGGCCGGCTTCCAGACCCGCAACCCCGTCCACCGGGCGCACGAGTACCTGCACAAGGTGGCCCTGGAGCACGTCGACGGGCTGCTGCTGCACCCGCTGGTCGGCGAGACCAAGGGCGACGACGTGCCCGCCACCCTGCGGATGGCCTGCTACCGGGTCCTGCTCGACGGCTACCACCCGCCAGGGCGGGTGCTGCTGAGCGCCTTCCCGGCGGCCATGCGCTACGCCGGCCCCCGCGAGGCGGTCTTCCACACCCTGGTGCGCAAGAACTACGGCTGCACCCACTTCATCGTCGGCCGCGACCACGCCGGGGTCGGCAGCTGGTACGGCACCTACGCCGCCCAGGAGGCGTTCGACGCCTACGACCCCGGCGAGCTCGGCATCCAGCCGCTGA
>DASZON010000359.1:0-6286 GCA_035550755.1 Actinomycetota bacterium
GGGGTGAAGCTGAGGGCGCCCGAGAACGGGCCCCGGCCGGGGGCGCCCTCGGCGGCGGTGGCGTACGACTGGGCCATGACCTTGCCCTGGTCGTCGCGCAGGCGCAGGCCGACCGTGCCCTCGAACACGCTGGCCTCGCCCTTGACGACCAGGCGGTCGCCCTTGAGCTGGACCCCGGGGGCGGGATGGGCGAGGGCGATCGGGGTCAGGGGGAGGTCGGGGTCGCGGGTCAGCGGCCCGGCCACGCTCCGCCCCTCGCGCTGGACCTCGACCCGCCGCACCGTCGGGAACTGGGCCAGGGTGTGGACCAGGGCCTGGAGCCGCCAGCGCCCGGCGGTGCCGCCGGGCAGGGCCGAGCCGGACAGGTCGACGGTGGCCGTCCCGGCCTCGATCGACACCCCGCGCAGGCGGGCCCCGGCCGGGAAGGGCCGGTGCGTGCCACCGAACTGCGGCTGGCCGCCGAGCAGTTCGCTCACGGCGGCGGCGGCCACCATCCGGGTGTAGGGGACCGGGTGCCACTCCGGGGCCAGGTAGCGGCGGCCCCGCCAGGTCCGGATGTAGTAGACGGCCAGGTTGAGCTGGCGGCCGCTGAGGTGGGGGTCGTGCTGCTTGATCCCCGCGGCCCGCATGGCCCCGGCCGCGGTGGTGGTGCTGGTCGCCGCCGAGACCACAGCCGGGCCGGCGTCCGGCCGGGTCGCCGCACCCTGGCCCGCGCAGGCGGCCAGGCCGGCGAGCATGGCAAGGCCGGCCAGACCCGCCGCCAGGCGTCGCATCCGTGCTGGCTCCTTGCCCGCGAACCCGGGCCAGGCGGCCCGGTCGCGTCTACCATCCATCACGCCGGTTGCGATTGGGCAACGGAGCGGCCTCAGACCATTGACCAGAGGGGGAAGGGTGGCGTTCCCGGAGCGGCTGCTGGCCGAGGACGAGGAGCTGATCTACGACCTGCGGCCGCACTGGCTGACCCTGGTCGTGCCCGTGCTCCTCACCCTGCTGGTGGTGCTGGCCGTTGGGGCGGCCTGGGTGGTCATGCCCGCCGGCGACCTCCAGCAGCCGGCCCGGATGGCGGTGGGCGTGCTCGGGGTGGCGGTGCTGCTGGCGACCGTGGTCGGCCGGGTCCTGCGCTGGGCGACCACCCACTTCGTGCTCACCACCGAGCGCCTCATCTTCCGCTCCGGGGTGGTCGCCAAGTTCGGCCGCGAGATCCCCCTGGAGCGGATCAACGACGTCACCTTCTCCCAGTCGCTGTTCGAGCGCGTGATCGGCGCCGGCGACCTGCTGCTCGAGTCGGCCGGGGAGCACGGCCAGTCGCGCTTCTCCAACATCCGCGACCCCGAGGCCGTCCAGCTGGAGATCTACCGCCAGATGGAGGCCAACGACCGCCGCCGCGCCGGCTACGCCGCCACCCAGCCCCACCCGTCGGTCTACGACCACACCGGCCCCGCCCCCCACCCCGACCGCACCCCGACCCCACCCTCCCGCACCCCCACCCCGACCCCGCTGGACGACCTGGAGCGCCTGGCCAACCTCCGCGACCGCGGCGCCGTCACCGAGGAGGAGTTCCAGCGCATGAAACGCGACCTGCTGGACCGGATGTAGCCGGGCGCGCAACCTTTGGGGAGCCTGCGGCGTTGAGGCACCGGAGGTGACCACCCGGGTGAGCGATGCTGAGCTGCAGTTCCGCGAGTTCTTCGCCGCCGAGTACGGGCGGCTGCGCGGGCTCGGCTACCTGCTCCCCAGCGACTGGGCCGAGGCCGAGGAGCTGGCCCAGGAGGCCCTGGTCCGGACCTACCGGGCCTGGCCGCGGGTCCGCCGCCACGACCGGCCCGGGGCCTACGCCCGCAAGGTGCTGATCAACCGGCACCGCTCGCTGCTGCGCCGGGCCAAGGTCGAGGCCAGGCACCTGGCCGGGCGCCGGGCCGAGGAGGCCTACGAGGCCGAGCTGGGCACCGACGGGCTGGTGCTGTGGTCGGCGGTGCGGCGCCTGCCCACCCGCCAGCGGGCGGTGCTGGTCCTGCGCTACCACGAGGACCTGCCCGAGGCCGAGGTGGCCCGGCTGCTTGGGCTGCCCCTCGGCACGGTGAAGTCGCTGGCCCACCGGGGGCTGGCTCGGCTGCGGGGCGAACTGGGCTCGGCAGCCATGGAGGAGAGCGGGGGGCATCAGCGATGATCGAGGACCGGCTGCGGGAGACCTTCGGCCGGGTCGCCGCCGGCGGCCCCGCCGAGGCGGGGGCGTTCGACCGGTTCCAGCGGCACCGCCGCGCCCACCGGTCCCGCGTGGTGGTGGCCAGCATGGCCCTGGTTGTGGTGGCCGCCCTGGCCTCGGCGGTGGCCGTGCCCCGCCTCCTTCCCACCACCCCCGAACGCCGGCTGGAGATCACCGGCGCGGGCGGGCCCGAGCGCTGGCTGGACGGCCCGCTGGTCGCCAACGCCCCCCTCCAGGGGTTCCAGGTCCGGGTCCCGGCCGGCTGGGAGGCAGCCGCCACCTGGAAGGGGATCGAGCTGCGGCCGGCCTCCGCGGAGCTCCGCCGCCACCTGAACGGGCCGGTCCAGCTGGTCACCGGCGTCCTCGGGCCGTCCCTCAACCCGGGCCCCAACGCCGGGATGGACGGCTCCTACGAGGACGGTGGCGACCTGCCGGCCACGGTCGTGCGCCCGCCCGAGGGCAACTCGTCGCGGGGCAGCTTCCCCGGGAACCGGGACTGGTTCCGGACCGACCTCCAGGCCGGCCCCTGGCGGACGACCCAGTGGCACATCCCCTGGCCCTACCGCTGCCAGCCGGGGGTGCCCTGCCCGGCCTCGCTCGCCCTACGCACCCTCAAGGTCGTGTACCAGGTCGACGGCGCCGCCGCCGCCCAGGTCGACGGCCTGGCCGGGCGGCTGCTGCGTACGGCCCGCCCGATCGCCAATGCCGTCAAGGGCCAGCCGCACGCGTCCCGGCCGGACTGCGTCGACGGCCGGAGCATGGTGCTGCGGCGGGAGACCGACGACTCGCTGGACAACGGCCCGAGCACCACGGTGGCCCACTTCTACTGGTTCGCGCGGACCACGGCCAACCTGGTGCCGTGCACGGTCCGGGGCCTGGGGGTCGAGCTGCTCGACGCGTCCGGCCGGCGGCTGGAGGTGCAGGGCAACGGCCTCACCGTGGCGTCGGTGGCCGAGCTGCCCGAGGCCAGGACCGGGCGGATCGAGGGCGGCGAGATGGAGCTCCGGCTGAAGTGGTTCAACTGGTGCCACGCAGGCGAGACCTGGATGCGCTGGATCGGGGGGCCCGGCCCCTCGCCGCCGATCCCGGTCACCGCGCCCTTCTGCACCGACCGCTCCAAGCCGTCGCGGCTCATGGTGGACCAGATTCGCCGCTAGTAGGATCGTCGGGTGACCGAGCCACCGGGGGAACGGCCCGAAGCGGCGCTGGCGGGGCTGGCCAAGCAGGCCAGGGCCGGTGGGGCCGAGCGCTACCACGCCAGGGCGCGTGCGCAGGGCAAGCTGTTCGTGCGCGAGCGGCTGGCCCGGCTGCTCGACGACGCCGACGGGTTCGTCGAGGACGGGCTGCTGGCCAACGCCATGGCCGGGGACCTGCCGGCCGACGGGGTGGTGACCGGGGTCGGGACCGTGGACGGGCGCACGGTGGCCGTGATGGCCAACGACTCCACCGTCAAGGCGGGGTCGTGGGGGGCCCGGACGGTCGAGAAGATCCTGCGCATCGAGGAGTACGCCCTCCGCCACGAGGTGCCGATGCTGTGGCTGGTCGACTCGGCCGGGGCGCGGATCACCGACCAGGTGGAGATGTTCCCGGGGCGGCGGGGGGCGGGGAAGATCTTCTACAACCAGGTCCGGCTGTCGGGCCGGGTGCCCCAGCTGTGCTGCCTGTTCGGGCCGTCGGCGGCCGGCGGGGCCTACATCCCCGCCTTCTGCGACGTGGTGTTCATGGTCGAGGGGAACGCCTCCATGTACCTGGGGTCGCCGCGGATGGCCGAGATGGTGATCGGCGAGCGGACCACCCTGGAGGAGATGGGCGGGGCGGCCATGCACTGCCGGGTGTCGGGCTGCGGCGACCTGCTCTGCGCCGACGAGGACGAGGCGATCGCGGCCGCCCGCCGCTACCTGGGCTACTTCCCGTCGAACTGGCGGGGCGACCCCCCGGACGAGCCGCCAGCTGGGCCCGCCTATGCCGGGCCGGTGGCACCCCTGGTCCCGACCGACGAGTCGCAGCCCTTCGACGTCTACCCGCTGGTCGGGGCCGTGCTCGACGAGCGGAGCTTCTTCGAGATCAAGCGCGAGTTCGCCCCCGAGGTGGTCTGCGGGCTGGGCCGGATCGAGGGACGGGCCGTGGGGGTGGTGGCCAACCAGCCGCTGCACAAGGGCGGGGTGCTGTTCGTCGACTCGGCCGACAAGGTGGCCCGGTTCGTGTGGCTGTGCGACGCCTTCAACCTGCCGCTGGTGTTCCTGGCCGACGTGCCCGGGTTCATGATCGGCACCGAGGTCGAGCGGCAGGGCATCATCCGCCACGGGGCCAAGCTGATCACCGCCGTCAGCGAGGCCACCGTGCCCAAGATCTGCGTGGTCGTCCGCAAGGCCTACGGCGCCGGCCTGTACGCCATGGCCGGGCCCGGGTTCGAGCCCGACGCCACCCTGGCCCTGCCCACGGCCTCGATCGCCGTGATGGGCCCGGAGGCGGCCGTCAACGCCGTCTACTACAACCGCCTGGCCGAGCTCCCCGAGGCCGAGCGGCCGGCCGAGGTCGAGCGGCTCCAGCGCGAGTACCGCGAGGACGTCGACCTGGTCCGCCTGGCCTCGGACCTGGTCGTGGACGCGGTCGTCGACCCCGAGGACCTGCGGGCCGAGCTGGCCCGGCGCCTGGCCGCGGCCGCCGGCAAGGACCGCGAGTTCAGCCGCCGCCGCCACGGAGTCCCCCCGGTATGAGCCCCTTCCCCTTCCGGTCCGTGCTGGTGGCCAACCGGGGGGAGATCGCGGTGCGGGTGCTGCGGGCCTGCCGGGAGCTGGGGCTGACCGGGATCGCCGTCTACTCGGACCCGGACGCCGGCGCCCTGCACGTGCGCGAGGCCGACCGGGCGGTGGGGATCGGCGGGGCGGCGGTGGGCGAGTCCTACCTGGACCAGGGCAAGCTGCTGGCGGCGGCCGCCGAGGCCGGGGCCGAGGCCGTCCACCCGGGGTACGGGCTGCTCAGCGAGCACGCCGGCTTCGCCAGGGCGGCGGCCCGGGCAGGGTTGACCTGGGTGGGGCCGCCGCCCGAGGCGATCGCCCAGATGGGCGACAAGCTGGCCGCCCGGCGGGCCGTGCTCGCCGCCGGGGTCGAGCCGGTGCCGGGCACGGTCGACCCGGTGACCGACCCGGCCGAGGTGGTGGCCTTCGGCGAGGCCCACGGCTGGCCGGTGGCGGTCAAGGCGGCCGCCGGGGGCGGGGGCCGGGGCATCCGGGTGGTCGCCGGGCCCGAGGAGGCCGCCACCGCCCTGGCCGCCGCGTCCCGCGAGGCCACCGCCGCCTTCGGCGACGGCGCCTGCTACCTGGAGCGGGTCTTCCCCCGGCCCCGCCACGTCGAGGTCCAGGTCCTGGCCGACACCCACGGGACCATCGTGCAGCTGGGCGAGCGCGACTGCTCGGTCCAGCGCCGCCACCAGAAGCTGGTCGAGGAGGCCCCCTCGCCCGGCCTGCCCGACGAGCTCGCCCGGCGGCTGCGTGCCTGGGCGGTGGCCGTGGCCAAGGCGTGCGGCTACGTCGGCGCCGGGACGGTCGAGTTCCTCTGGGACCCCGGGTCGGGCGGCGCCTGGTTCCTGGAGATGAACACCCGCATCCAGGTCGAGCACCCGATCACCGAGCAGGTCACCGGGGTCGACATCGTCGCCGCCCAGCTGCGGGTGGCGGCCGGGGAGCGCCTGGGGTTCGGCCAGGACGACGTGGCCGTGCGCGGCCACGCGGTCGAGTGCCGCATCAACGCCGAGGACCCGGCCCGCGGGTTCCTGCCGACCCCGGGCCCGATCACGGCCCTGCGCTGGCCGGGCGGCCCCGGCCTGCGGGTCGACGCCGGGTACGAGGCCGGCGACACCGTGCCCGCCTTCTACGACGACCTGCTGGGCAAGCTTGTCGCCTGGGGCCCCGACCGGGAGCGGGCGATCGCCCGGCTCCGGGCCGCCCTGGACGACCTGGCCGTCGCGGGGGTGGCCAGCACCGCGCCGGCCCTGGCCCGGGTCCTGGACGCGCCGGCGTTCCGGGCGGCCAGGCACTGGACGACCTGGCTGGAGGAGGCCCTCGACCTGGGCGGCCTGGCCCC
>DASZON010000360.1:0-8352 GCA_035550755.1 Actinomycetota bacterium
CCGTACGACACCGCCGTGGACCCGGCGACCTTCATCGACCAGACGGCCGCCGAGGAGTCGGCCCCCAAGGACGGCAAGCCGCTCAACCCGCAGTTCCGCTTCAACCAGCTGCGGCTGAACCAGCCGTCGCGGTTCAACGACTTCCTGGCCGGCCTGAAGGCGAGCGACCAGCCGACCCTGCACTTCCTGCACATCCTGCTGCCCCACGCCCCCTGGCGGTACCTGCCCACCGGCAACGAGTACAACTACAAGACCTTCGGGCGGGCCTTCAAGAGCGACCAGACCCCGGCCCCGATCGTCGAGCTGGCTCACGAGCGGCACCTGCTCCAGCTCGCCTACACCGACCGCCTCGTCGGCCAGGTCATCGACAAGCTCAAGGCCGAACACCTGTGGGACAAGTCCCTGGTCGCCATGGGCGCCGACCACGGCGAGGGCTGGGTCCCGGGCGAGAAGCCCCGCAGCCTTGGCAAGACCAACGCCTCCGACCTGATGTGGGTGCCCCAGTTCATCAAGGCCCCCGGCCAGGACAACGGGGTCGTCGACGACCGCAACTGGGAGCAGGTCGACCTGCTCCCGACCATCGCCGACCTGACCGGCATCAAGGTCCCCTGGAAGATGGACGGGGCCTCCCAGACCGGCAAGCCAACCCGGACCCGGACCGAGAAGTGGTGGTACGACATCCCCGGCCACCGCGAGACCCGGCCCGGGCCGCCCAACTGGGCCCTGGTCCTCAAGGGCACCACCGACACCCTGGTCCGGGCCAGCGAAGGCGACAAGGGGCTGTACCGCTTCGGCGCCTTCGCCGACCTCGTCTACCGCGACCCGGCCTCGGTGGGCGCGATCACCCCCAACCAGGAGGCCACCGCCACCCTCGACGACTTCAAGCAGTACAACCAGATCAAACCCACCTCGGGCCGGGTCCCGGCGTTGGTCTCGGGCACCCTCACCTCGCCCCTGCCTCCGGCCGGGAGCACCGTGCTGGTGGCCGTCAACGGCAAGATCGGCGGCGAGTCCAAGCTGTTCCCGCAGCGGCCGGGCGATCCGGCGGCCAGCTTCGCCGCCATCACCCCTGACACGCTCTGGAAGGCCGGCGACGGGCGCCACCAGCTCCAGGTCTACATCGTCGACCGCAGCGGTGGCGCCCCGCGCCTGATCCCCGTCAGCCTGTCGGCCGGGTAGCCGGAGCGGTCTCGGACTCCGGCTCGGGGGCCACCTCCGCCTCCTCGGCGCCGAGGCCGGTGAGGGCCCGCACCCGCAGCTCCTCGTACATCTCCTCCGAGGCCGGCTCCCGGGACAGCACGGTGCCGAGCCAGGCGGCCAGGAACCCGAGCGGGATCGAGACGATGCCGGGGTTCTCGAGCGGGAACAGCGGTTCGACGCTCTTGATGAGGCCCTTGGCGCCGAGCACGTTGGGCCCGATCAGCACCAGCAGCAGCGAGCCGAACAGCCCGACCAGGATCCCCACCACCGCGCCGTTGGTGTTGAACCGCTTCCAGTAGAGCGAGAACAGGATCGTCGGCAGGTTGGCGCTGGCGGCCACGGCGAAGGCCAGCCCGACCAGGAAGGCCACGTTCTGCCCGCGGGCGAAGGACGCCAGCACGATCGCGATGGCCCCGATGACCAGGGCGGTGATCCGGGCCACCCGGACCTCGGCCTGCTCGTCCCGCTCCTGACCGCGGCGCAGGACGTTGGCGTAGAAGTCGTGGGCGAAGCTGGAGGAGGCGGTGATCGTCAGCCCGGCCACCACGGCCAGGATGGTGGCGAAGGCCACGGCCGCGATGAAGGCCAGGAACAGGTCGCCCCCGAAGCTCCCCTCCCCGCCGCCGATCGTCTGGGCGAGCAGGGGCCCGGCCATGTTGCCGGCCTTATCGGCCTTTGTGATCGCCTCGTGGCCGACCAGGGCGGCCGCTCCGAACCCGAGGAAGGTGGTCAGGATGTAGAACCCGCCGATGATGCCGATGGCCCAGAGGACGCTCTTGCGGGCCGCCCGGGCGGTGGGCACGGTGTAGAACCGGATCAGGATGTGGGGCAGCCCGGCCGTTCCCAGCACCAGGGCCAGGCCGAGGGAGACCAGCTCCAAGGTGTTGGTGAAGCGAAGCCCAGGGGCCAGGAAGGCGTCGCCCTTGCCGCTGGCGGTGGCCGCGTCGGCGAACATCTTGTCCATCGAGAAGCCGAACTTGGCCAGCACCAGGAACGACAGGAGCACCGTCCCGGCCATCAGCAGGACCGCCTTGACGATCTGCACCCAGGTGGTCCCGATCATCCCCCCGAAGGTGACGTACACGATCATCAGGATCCCGACCCCGGCGATGGCCAGGATCGACGCCGCGTCCCCCTGCACGCCCAGCAGCAGCTTGACCAGCGCACCGGCCCCGACCATCTGGGCGATCAGGTAGACGATCGAGACGCCGACCGTGGACAGGGCGGCCGCCGAGCGCACCGGCCGCTGCCGCATCCGGTAGGCGAGCACGTCGGCCATGGTGTACTTGCCGGAGTTGCGCAGCAGCTCGGCGACCAGGAGCAGCACGGTCAGGTAGGCGACCAGCCAGCCCACCGAGTACAGGAAGCCGTCGTAGCCGAACAGCGAGATCAGCCCGGCGATGCCGAGGAAGCTGGCCGCCGACATGTAGTCACCGGAGATGGCGACACCGTTCTGCCAGCCGGTGATGCGGCGACCGGCCGAGTAGAAGTCGGCCGCCGTCTTGGTCTGCCGCGAAGCCCAGAGGGTGATGCCGAGGGTGAGGATGACGAAGACCACGAACAGGCTCAGGGAGAGGGTCTGGTGGCTCACCCGTCGACCTCCTTGATCTGGCGCCGGTGCAGCTTCTGGCGCAGGTCGGTGGCGAGCGGGTCCATCCGGCTGGACGCCCAGCGGGCGTACACCCAGGCGACCACGAAGGCCATCAGGAACTCGGACAGCGCGAACAGGTAGCCGAAGGTGAACTCCCCGAACACCTTGGTCCCCATGAGGTCGGGGGCGACCCCGGCCAGGATGGGCAGGGCCAGGTAGTAGAGCAGGAAGAAGACGGTGACCGGCCAGACGAAGCGCTGGTGGCGGTGCTCCAGCTCGACCATCTCGGGGTCCTTGCCGACGGCCTCGGTGGCGGTGACCGCCTCCTCTGCCGTCATCCGGCCGGTGGTCGGCGACCTCGACGGGTTCCGGCGATCGCTTGCCATGTGCCCTCCTTGCTGGGAGCGCCCGCCGTCGGACGCGTCGGCACCAGAAGCAGCAGCACACCCCCTACCCGGACACTGCGAGGGTTATGCGCCAAATATGGGTGAATGCGGACCTGCACCGATGCCATGCCCCCGGCAGAGGCTCGACCGGCGCTCAAGCTCGGGCCGGCGCTGCCGATGGAGCGGGCGTGGCCGGCGCGGGGACGACAACGCGGTGGGGGCGCCCGAGGGTGCCGTCCCTGTGGATGCTGGCCGCCGGCCTGCTGGCCGTCGCCGGCCTGGCCTTCGTCGGCGCCAGCCGCGTCGGCGACGACCTCGACCGGCTGGAGCGGGCCGAGAGCCTCTCCTTCCAGCTCGAGGCCCGGGTGTTCGAGCAGGCGGTGCTCGAGTCGCGGACGGCCACCAGCGGAGCCCCCGACGACACCTGGCGGCAGCGGGCGGCCACCCTGCGCCGCGAGATCGCCAGCGCCCTGGCCGAGCTCACCTCCCTGCTCCCCGGCGACCGCAACGCCGCCGCGACCGCAACCGCCGCGGCCGACTGGCAGGCCGCCCTCGACACCAAGCTGGCCCTGCTGGCCGCCGGCGACCTGGTCGCCGCCAACCGGGTCGACCGGGCCCAGGTCGACCCCCGCTTCGAGCGGCTCGCCGACCGGCTCCGCACCACCTCGGCCGCCTACGACGACGCCGCCGGCACCGCCCAGCGGCGGTCCCGGGCCGGGCTGCTGACCGTGGCCGGGGCGGCCATGGCGCTCTGCGTCGTCCTGCTCTGGCGGGTCGAGCGGGCCCGGGCCCGGCAGCACGCCGCCGAGGCCAGGGCCCGCGAGGAGCGCGGCCGGCTGGTCAACAAGATCCTCTCGGTGGCCGAGCGCCAGCGCAGCGGCATGGCCGCCGAGCTCCACGACGGGCCGATCCAGTCCCTGACCCGGCTCGGGCTCCTGCTCGAGCGGGGCCGGCTGCGGTTGGGCCGGGGGCAGGTGGAGGACGCCGTCCGGCTGCTCGCCGTCGCCCAGGACGCCCTGGGCGACGAGGTGCAGTCGCTGCGGCAGATCATGGCCACCCTGCGGCCGCCCGTGCTCGAGGAACGCGGGCTGGTCAGCGCCCTCTGCGACTACGTCGAGGTGGTGCGCCGCCAGGCCGGGATCAACTGCACCCTTTCGGCCAGGCTGCCCGAGCGGCTCCCCGAGGATCAGGAGATCGTCCTCTACCGGGTCGCCCAGGAGGCGCTGACCAACGTGGCCAGG
Source organism: Actinomycetota bacterium (assembly GCA_035550755.1). Taxonomy (GTDB): domain Bacteria; phylum Actinomycetota; class CALGFH01; order CALGFH01; family CALGFH01; genus CALGFH01. The sequence continues at coordinate 4,419 of DASZON010000360.1, forward strand.
CACTCGCGGGCCTCCAGCGCCCAGGTCGAGCTGGCCGAGACGGCCGACAAGGTGGTGCTGGAGGTGCACGACGACGGGGTCGGCTTCGACCCGGCCGGCGACCTGGTGGGCGGCCTCGACCACTTCGGCCTGGCCGGCATGCGCGAGCGGGTCGAGCTGGCCGGCGGCACCTGGACGGTCTGGTCCCGCAAGGGCGCGGGCACGGTGCTGACCGCGACCCTGCCCAAGGCCAGGGTGGCGGCATGAGCGTCGCCCCGCCGGCACCCCGGGTGCTGCTGGTCGACGACAACCGCGGGTTCCGCCTCGAGCTGCGGCTGCTGCTCGAGGACTGCGGCATCGAGGTCGTCGCCGAGGGCGAGAACGGCCAGGAGGCGGTGGAGCTGGCGGCCAGCACCGGCGCCGACGTGGTCCTGATGGACCTGCGCATGCCGGTGATGGACGGCCTCGAGGCGGCAAGGGCCCTGCGCGACCGGGTCCCGGCCCTGCCCGTGATCATCCTGTCGGCCTACGAGGACCCGGCCCTCCAGAGCGAGGCCGCGGCCGCCAACGCCTACGCCTACCTGGTCAAGGGCTGCTCGGGCAGCGTGGTCCTGGACACCATCGAGCAGGCGTTCCAGGCAACCCGCTAGCCCGCCGGCGGGCACCCGGGTCGAGCGCTCGCCTGGCCGCCGTGGGCGTTGCGCAACCGACCCTGGCCGCACGGACGCTCGGTGCCGGATGGCCGACCGTCGTGCTAGCCGAGGATCGCTGCTCGCGCGGCCTCAGTGTCCCTGAGGTCCTCGAGCACGGCGTCGGCCTCGGTGGCGCGGAGCTCGTCGGCGCGGTACGGCCCGGTGGCGACCGCCACCACCCTGGCCCCGCCCGCCTTGCCGGCGGCCACGTCCAGGGGGGTGTCGCCCACCAGCACGGTCGCCGCGCCGTCGAAGGCCGTCCCGTACTTGCGCTCGGCCTTGTCCCTGGCCACCTGGACCAGGCTCGGCCGGTGATGGTGGTCGGAGCCGAACCCGCCCACCTCGAAGTCCAGGTAGCCGTCGAGCTCGAAGCTGGCCAGCTTGAGCAGGGCGTTCGGCTGGACGTTCCCGGTAAGCAGCGACTGCACGACCCCGTCGGTCCGGTCGAGGGCCGCGAGGATGTCGCCCGCCCCCGGCAGGGCCCGCCCCCGCTCCCGGATCACCGCCGCCTTGGCCGCCAGCGCCGTCACCAGCGCCTCGTTGAACGCCGGCAGGTGCCGCTCCCCCTCCAAGACCTCGTGCGCCGCCAGGAACTCGAGCGCGATCTCCGGGTCGGTCCGCCCCGCCATGACCAGCGCCCTGGCGGTCACCTGGTCGGGCGCCCGCCCCAGCACCGCCTGGAACGCCTCGTTGAAGATGTCCCGCCCGACCTCCCCCGCCTGCACCAGGGTCCCGTCGATATCCCAGAGGATCAGCCGCATACCCCCAGCGTACGCGAGCCCGTTCCCGGGACCGGGCAGGGAGAGCGGGATCGGGTGGGGTGGGGTGGGGTGGGGGTGGGGATGGGGTGGGGATGGGGTGGGGGCGGGGCTGTGGACAGCGGTTCGCAGGTCGTGTCCCGGGCGGCTACCCTCCCGGTTGGGGCCCTGCCCCCGGCGGTTGAGGGTCCGTCGCGCCCTCATGCGGTTGAGGGTCGGCGCTTTGGCGGTTGGGGTCCAGGGCTTCGGCCGGGGTTGTGGATAGCTCGGGGCGGTTTCGGTACGGCCTGGGTCGGGTACGGCGCGGGCCGATCGGGTCGCCGGACTCGGTCGCCCGACTCGGTCGCCGGACTGCGGGTGGGGCCGAGCTCCGGGTGGGTGGGATGAGGAGGTTGTGTGGCCGACGGGCGGGTGCTGGGGCTCGACCTGGGGACGTCGTCGGTGCGGGCGCTGGTGTTCGACGAGCGCGGCGGGGCGGTGCCCGGGATGCTGGCGCGGCGGCCGACGCAGCTCGAGATCAGTGACGAGGGGAAGGCCGAGCTCGACCCGGACGAGGTGGTGGGGGCGCTCGGGGAGTGTCTGGACGAGCTGGCCGGCGGTGGGGCGCTGGACGGAGTGGAGCACGTGGCCACCTCCTGCGCCTGGCATTCGGTGATCGCGCTCGGGGCCGACGGGGGGCGGCTGACGGGGGCGCTGACCTGGGCCGACACGCGGGCGGCGCCGCTGGTGGCCGAGCTGCGCTCGCGGGGTGACATGGACCGGCTGCAGGCCGCCACCGGGGCCCGGCCCCACACGCTGTACTGGACGGTCAAGTTGCCCTGGCTGGCCAGGGAGCTCTCCCCCGCCCCGGCCCGGTACCTGGGGCTGGCCGAGTACGTGACCGGGGCCCTCGTCGGCGACCCGGCGGCCTCGCCCTCGATGGCCTCGGGGACCGGGTTGCTGGAGCTGGCCACGGCCACCTGGGACGAGCAGGCCCTGGAGCTGGCCGGGGTCGACGCGGCCGCCCTCCCCGAGATCGCCCCCGGCGACCGCAGGGGCCGGCTCGGCCCCGAGGGGGCCAGACGGTGGCCGGCCCTTGCCGGGGCGACCTGGCACCCGGCGACCGGCGACGGGGCCGCCTCCAACGTCGGTGCCGGCTGCGTCTCCCCCGACCGGGTGGCCGTCAACATCGGCACCTCGGCCGCGATCCGCGCCGTCGACGAGGCCGGCAAGGCCGCCCCGCTGCACCGGGAGCTCTGGCGCTACCTGGTCGACGACGACCACGTGGTCACCGGGGCCGCCTTCTCCGGGGCCGGCAACCTGTACGCCTGGCTGCGGCAGGTCACCGCCCTCCCGCGGGAGGGCTCGGTCGAGGAGGAGCTGGCCAAGGTCCCCCCGGGGTCGCGCGGGGTGGCGGTCATGCCCTACCACGCCGGGTCCCGCCCGCCGCTCGACCTGGCCGCCGGGTCGGGAGCCATCACCGGCCTTTCCCTGGCCACCACGGCAACCGAGATCCTCGCCGCCACCCTGGAGTCCGTCTGCTACCGGCTGGCCTCCGGGTACGAGGCCCTGGCCTCCAGCACGGGCCGGGAGCCGGAGGTGGTCGCCTCCGGCGGGGCGATCGTGGCCTCCCCGTGGTGGCAGCAGACCCTTGCCGACGTGCTCGGCCGCCCGGTCCGGATCGTCGACGAGCCGGAGGCCTCGGCCCGGGGGGCGGCTCTGCTCGCCATCGGCCAGACCACCGAGCCGGACACCGTCCGCGTGGTCGAGCCCCGACCCGACGCCGTCGAAGCCCAACGGGCGGCCAGAGCCCTCCATGAGGACCTTGCCGCCCGTCTCGGGTACGTTTGACCGACCATCCGACCAAGGAGCCGTGCATTGACCGAGTTCGACCACCAGCAGGAACTGGCCGAGCAGCTGCCCGAGGACATCGACCCGCACGAGATGGCCGACAGCGTGGAGGACGAGCTGGTGGCCGAAGAGGGCGTGGAGCTGGGGCTGGACCCCGACCTGGCCCTGTTCGCGGCCCGGGACGAACTGGACGAGGGCGAGGAGCCGTCCCTCTAGGCTAGGCTTGTTCCACATGGAACAGCGCGCGCTCATCACCGGCATCGGCACGGTCAACCCGCTCGGGTTGGACGCCCCTTCCACCTGGGAGGCGATGCTGGCCGGGCGCAGCGGCATCGAGACCATCGCCGCCTTCGACCCGTCGGACTACCCGGTCCGGATCGCCGGCGAGGTCCGCGGCTTCGACCCCGAACAGGTGGCGTCGCGCAAGGACGCCCGGCGGATGGACCGCAGCGTGCTGTTCGCCGTGGCCGCCGCCGACGAGGCGGTGGCCGATGCCGGCATCGACAAGCTCGACCCCGAGCGCACCGGCGTGGTCGTCGGCTCGGCCATCGGCGGCATCGGGATCGTCGAGGAGCAGCAGCGCATCCTGCTCGAGAAGGGCCCGGGCCGGGTCTCGGCCACCTTCCTGCCCAACTGCCTGGTCGACACGGCCACCAGCTACATCGCCACCAAGCT
>DASZON010000361.1:0-8072 GCA_035550755.1 Actinomycetota bacterium
CCCCACCCCCACGTCTACTCCGACCGCATCCTGCGCCCCGGCGACCCGGCCTTCTTCGACATCCTGCACAGCTACAACGGCTACCGGACCTGCTACTACCGCTGCTTCGCGGTCGGCAGCGCGTCGCCGGCCATGCGCGACGCCTACGTCCGCTGCCGCGACTACATGGACGAGGCCATCGCCCTGGTGAAGCCGGGGGCGACCACCGCCGACATCGTCTCGGTGTGGCCGACCGCCGAGGAGTTCGGCTTCGCCAACGAGGAGGCGGCCTTCGCCCTCCAGTACGGGCACGGGGTCGGGCTGTCGATCTGGGAGAAGCCGATCTTCAGCCGGCTGGTGTCCCTCGACCACCCCGAGGTGCTGGAGGAGGGCATGCTGTTCGCCCTGGAGACCTACTGGCCGGCCTCGGACGGCTGGTCGGCCGCCCGCATCGAGGAGGAGGTGGTGGTGACGGCCGACGGCTGCGAGGTCATCACCAAGTTCCCGGCCGAGGAGCTGCTGGTCGCCGGCCAGCGCTACTGGACCAGCGACGGGCCCCTGGCGGCCACCCGCGAGGCCGAGTCGCACCGCAACAACGGGCGGGTGACCCCGTGACCGTGGTCTCCGAGGAGCCGCGGGTCGAGGAGCTGCTGGCCCTCTACGAGCGGATGGCGGTCATCCGGGCCACCGAGAAGGCCGCCTACGACCTGTTCATGGCCGGGCTGGTCAAGGGGACCACCCACCTGGCCTCGGGGCAGGAGGCGGTGGCGGTGGGGGCCAGCGCCGCCCTCGAGCCGGACGACTACGTGTTCGCCACCTACCGCGGACACCACCACGCCATCGCCAGGGGGGCCAGCCCCGAGGCCTGCCTGGCCGAGCTGATGAGTCGGGCCACCGGGCTCTGCGGGGCCAAGGGCGGCTCCATGCACCTGACCGTGGCCGACCACAACATGCTCGGCAGCTACGCGATCGTCGGGGCGCACCTGCCGATCGCCTGCGGGGCCGCCTGGTCGGCCAAGCTGCGCGGCACCAGCCAGGTGGCGGTGGCCTTCTTCGGCGACGGGGCGACCAACATCGGCGCCTTCCACGAGGCCCTCAACCTGGCCGCGGTGTGGAAGCTGCCGGTGCTGTTCGTCTGCGAGAACAACCTCTACATGGAGTACACCTCGATCAAGACGGTCACCGCGGTGGCCCAGCCGGCCGCCGGGCGGGCCCCTGCCTACCAGCTCCCGGCGGAGGTGATCGACGGCAACGACGTCGTCGCCGTCCGCCAGGCGGTGGCCGCGGCCGCCGCCCGGGCCCGGGCCGGCGACGGCCCCACGGTGATCGAGGCCCTCACCTACCGCCAGTACGGGCACTCGCGCGGCGACCCCGGCAAGTACCGGCCCCAGGAGGAGGTGGACGCCTGGCTCAAGCGCGACCCGCTGCTGGTCCTGGCCGAGCGGCTCCGCGACCGCGGGGTCGACCAGGCCGAGATCGACGCCGCCGACGCCCGCGCCCGCGACGAGGTCGCCGCGGCCGCCGAGGCGGCCAAGGCGGCCCCGCCCCCGTCCGAGGAGACGGCCTTCACCGACGTGTGGGCGGACGGAGGTGCCCAATGGCGGACCTGATCACCTACCGGGAGGCGGTGGCCGCGGGGATCGCCCAGGAGATGCGGCGCGACCCCACCGTGGTCTGCCTGGGCGAGGACATCGGCGCCGCCGAGGGCGTGTTCAAGACCGCCACCGGGCTGTTCGCCGAGTTCGGCCCCGAGCGGGTCTGGGACACCCCGATCAGCGAGCAGGCGATCGTGGGGGCGGCCATGGGCGCGGCCATGACCGGGATGCGCCCGGTCGCCGAGATCATGTTCTCCGACTTCCTGGCCTGCTGCTGGGACTATGTGGCCAACGAGATCCCCAAGATGCGCTACATGACCGGCGGCCAGGTCAGCGTGCCCCTGGTCATCCGCACCGCCAACGGCAGCGGCCTCGGGTTCGGCGCCCAGCACTCCCAGCCGACCGAGAACTGGGCCTTCGCCGTCCCCGGGCTCAAGATCGCCGCCCCCTCGACCCCGTCCGACATGGTCGGCCTGATGGCCGCGGCCATCCGCAGCGACGACCCGGTGCTGGTCTTCGAGCACAAGTCGCTGTTCGCCTCCAAGGGCGACCCGCCCCCGGACGGCGACCACGTGGTCGAGCTGGGCCGGGCCGAGGTCCGCCGGCCGGGTGCCGACGTCACCCTGGTCGCCCTGGCCTCGACCGTGCCGACGGCCATGGCCGCGGCCGAGCAGCTGGCCGCCGACGACGTCGACGCCGAGGTCATCGACCTGCGCTGCCTGATCCCCCTGGACGCCCGCGCGGTGCTGGACTCGGTCGCCCGGACCAGCCGCCTGGTGATCGTCGAGGAGAACCCCTACCAGGGCGGCTGGGGCGGCACCCTGGCCTCGATCGTCGCCGAGGAGGGCTTCTACGACCTCGACGCCCCCATCCGTCGGGTCGCCAGCGCCAACGTCCCCCTGCCGTTCGCGGCCAACCTGGAGCAGGTCGTGGTCCCGACCGCCGACCGGGTCGCGGCCACCGTCCGGGAGGCCCTGGACCAGGGCTGAGTCAGAACGGGGGGTTGTCCGGGTCGGCGCCGTAGACGCGGCGGCCCTCGATCCAGGCGGTCTCGACCCGGGAGCGGGCGTCGAGGGGGTCCCCGGACCACACGCAGAGGGTGGCGTGCTTGCCCGGCTCCAGGGAGCCGAGGCGGTCGTCCAGGCCGAGGACCCGGGCCGGGACGATGGTGACGGCGCGCAGGGCGGTGGCCGGGTCGAGGCCCTCGCGGACGGCCAGGGCGGCCTGGACGTGGAGCAGGTGGACGGGGACCACCGGGTGGTCGGTGATGATGCCGAGCTCGACCCCGGCGGCGGCCAGCCGGCCCGGGTTGGCCAGCGAGCGGTTGCGCAGCTCGACCTTGGACCGGGAGGTCAGCAGGGGGCCGATGAGGACGGGCACGCTCCGCTCGGCCAGCTGGTCGGCCAGGAGGACGGCCTCGGTGCCGTGGTCGACGACCAGGCGGTAGCCGAACTCGTCGGCCAGCCGCAGGGCGGTGGCGATGTCGTCGGCCCGGTGGCAGTGCTGGCGCCAGGGGATCTCCCCCTTGAGGACCAGCCCGAGGGCCTCCCAGCGCAGGTCGCGCTCGAGCGGGTCGTCGCCGCCGTGGTCCAGCTTGGCCAGGTAGTTGCCCGTCTTGACGAGGGCGTCGCGGATCACCGCGGCCGTCCCCAGCCGGGTCGAGGGGAGCTGCTTGCGGTCGCCGTAGACCCGCTTGGGGTTCTCGCCCAGGGCCGACTTCATGCCCGAGGGGGCGCGCAGGACCATCTCGTCGACCGTCCGGCCGGCGGCGCGGACGGCGGCCGTCTGCCCGCCGATGGGGTTGCCCGACCCCGGGTTGACGTTCAGGGTCAGGACCCCGCCGGCCACGGCGTCGGCGAAGCCGAGGTCGGCCGGGTTGATGGCGTCGAGGGCGCGGACGTGGGGGGTGACCGGGTCGGTCATCTCGTTGGTGTCCTGGCCGGCCCAGCCCTCGCCCTCGCCGTGGACGCCGACATGGACGTGGGCGTCGACCAGGCCGGGCAGCACCACCTTGCCGGCGGCCTCGACCCGCTCGGCGTCGTCGGGCACCCGCAGGTCGCGGCCGACGGCCTCGATACGGCCGTCGCGGACCAGCACGACCCCGTCGTCGAACGGCGCCCCGGTGATCGGGACGACCCGGGCTCCGACGATCGCCAGCGCGCCCATGCCGGTCAGTCGGCCACCGCGGTCACGGTCCAGCGCTTGCACACCGAGTCGATCAGCAGGTGCCCGTAGCCGCCCCGGCTGAAGGTCCGGCTGCCGCTGGCCCCGGTGTCGAACTCCTGGATCTGGATGTTCTCGAAGGCTCCGTCGCCGGTGATCTTGAAGTTCCCGCCGCCGAACTTCTGGAAGTTGGAGCAGTCGAAGCTCCACTCGATGTGCCAGCTCCGCGGGGCTCGGAACCCGCTGCTCTTGCCAACGTCGCTGCCGCGGTGGGTCCACAGCACGTTGGTGTCGAGGGTGGTCTTCGGCTGGGCGGTGGTGGGCGCCGCCGCCGCCGGGGAGCTGGTGGCGGCGGTGGTCGGCCCCAGGGTGGGGGCGGTGGCCGCTGGGGGGTCCATGTCCCGGAGCCCGCGCAGCCCGAGCAGGGCCACGACCGCGGCCACGCAGATGACGCCGGCCAGGATGACCGACCAGCGTCGATACCAGGGTGGGTTGGGCAGTTCCATGGGGCTTCTCCGCCGGGAATGCTAATCGATATCTCGGGCAATCCCGCAATCGGCCTCACCAGGACCCACCGCCGCCGCCGCCAGCGCCGCCGCCAACCCCGCCCCCGCCTCCCGACCCGCCCGAGGACGGCTGCCTGGCCGACTGCGAGGTGTCGTGGAGCAGCGCCGGGGCGAGCAGCGGGTAGCGGGCCACGGCCGGGTCGGCGGCCGCCACCGATGAGGCCGCCACCGCCTTCGACCAGCGGTCCACCTCGCCCACGGCCACCGCCCAGGCGGTGTACTGGCGCAGGTGGCCGCGCCTGGCCGCCTCCTCGGCGTGGTGGGCCTCGGAGGCGGCCAGGAACCGCCGGAAGGACTCGGTGCGCAGCCACAGGGCCGACCCGGCCGGGGTCCGGACCCGCAGCTCCCAGGCGCCGACGGCCGCGGCCGCGCCCGCCCCGGCCAGCAGCCCACCCGCCGCCACCAGGACCAGCCAGCCCGCCCCGGTCCGGGCGGCCAGGGCCGCACCGGCCCCGGCCAGGACCAGCCCGCCGACCCCGGCGAGCACGCCCAGGACCAGGGCCAGGACCCGGCGGCGGTCGCCGGCCGGGTCCCACAGGCCGGAGGTCCGCCGCCAGCCGTCGAGCTCGTTGCCGACCAGCTTCCAGGCGGCGGCGAACTCCGGGTCGTAGCCGCCAAGGGTGAGCCGGTCGCGGCCGGCGAAGGCCACGTCCAGCAGGTAGCTCGGCGGGCCCTGGCGGGGGAGCCGGACCAGGGTCACCGGCCCGTCGCCTTCGAGCTCCAGGTAGCCGTCGACGGCCGCCCCGATCAGCCAGGCCACTTTGTGCTCGGGCCGGACCGCCTCGGCCAGCAGCACCCCGCCCTGGGCCGGGGTCAGCTCGCCCGGGGGGACGAACTCGACCGTGGCCAGTTCGCCCAGGTCAGCCGGGTCGACCCGGCGTTCGGCCCCGGTGCCGGGGTGGTCCCCCGGTCGATCGGGGGGGTCCGGGGAACCGCCGGGGTGGTCCCCCGGTCGACCGGGGCCGAAGGCGGCCTCGGCGGCGCCGCCGGTGGCGACCCGCTCGCGGCCCGCCCGGCGGACCAGCCAGGTCGCGGGGACGGCCCCGGCCAGGGCGGCCAGGGCGGCCGTCAGGGTCGGGGGCAGGGGCCCGGTGCCGGGGTCCCCGGGGACGCCGGCCGGCGGAGCGGGCAGGGCCGGGGCGGCGGCCAGGGGATCGCCGGCGGTGGCGTACAGGGTGACGCCCTGGCCGGGCTCCAGGTCGTCCAGGGCCACCGCCAGGTGGCCGGGCTCGGGCTGGGTGGCCTGGCAGGGAGCGGTCGAGCCGGCGACCCCGCGGACGCAGACGACCTCCTCCAGGCGCCAGGGGGCGACCACGTGCAGCTCCACCTGGCCGATGGGCACGGTCCAGGAGGTCCCGACCGCGTCCCAGGCCAGCCGCCCGCCGTCGGCGACCCCGGCCAGCCGGTACTCGACGGTGTAGCGGTGGCGGCCGGTGACGGTGCGGTCGGGGTCGCCGATCCGCAGGCGCGTCTGGTGGGCGGTGCCGGTCACCTGGAGCTGGTCGGGGGCGCCGTCGGAGTGGACCCGGACCGGGTCGGCCGGGTCGAGGCCGGGGATGTCGCGGTAGATGCCGTGGCGCTGGCGGCTGGCGAAGTCGTAGTCGATCACCTCGGTGATCGCCGCCTGGCCGGCGCGGCCGACCTCGGCCCCGGCCCACAGCCGGGCCACCCGCTCCGGCTCGGCGGCCACCACCCCGGCCACGGCGGCCACGCCGGCCAGCACCACCACCCCGGCCAGCAGCAGCATGTCGACGCGGCGGCGCCGCCTGGTCCGCATGGCCGGACGCTAGCACGCGGTACGATCCCGCCTGTCGAGGCGCAGGAGGGATTGGGAGGGTCATCGATGACCACCACCGAGTACCGGCACTTCATCGGCGGCGGGTGGACCGATGCCGGCGGCGGAGGAACCTACGAGGACCGCAACCCCTACACGGGCGAGGTCCTGGCCAAGGTCGCGGCCGGGACCCGCGACGACGCCCGGCGGGCCATCGATGCCGCCCAGGCCGCCTTCCCGGCCTGGTCGCAGACGCCCCCGGCCGAGCGCCAGCGGATCTTCCTTGCCGCCGCCGACATCCTGGAGCGCCGCTCCGACGAGGTCGTGGGCCTGCTCGCCTCCGAGACCGGCTGCTGCATCTACGGGTTCGGGATGTTCCAGATGGGCTTCGTGCCCGGCCTGCTGCGCCAGGCCGCGGCCCTCGCCTACAGCCCGATCGGCCAGGTTCTGCCCTCGGACCTGCCGGGGGCGATGGCCATGGGCCTGCGCCGGCCGGTGGGGGTGGTCGGGGCCATCTTCCCCTGGAACGCCGCTCTGATCCTGTCCGCCCGGGGCATCGCCGCCCCGCTGGCCCTCGGCAACACGGTGGTGGCCAAGCCGTCCGAGGAGTCGCCGTTCGTGGGCGGCCTGCTCTGGGGGGAGATCTTCGCCGAGGCCGGGCTGCCCGACGGCGTCCTCAACGTCGTCACCCACGCCCCCGGCGAGGCCGCCCCCATCGGCGAGGAGCTGGTCGAGCATCCGGCGGTGCGCCGTCTCAACTTCACCGGGTCCACGGCCACCGGCCGCAAGCTGGCCGAGGCCGCCGGCCGCAACCTCAAGCGGGTGGTGCTGGAGCTGGGCGGCCACAACCCCCTGCTGGTCCTGGACGACGCCGACCTCGACTACGCCGTCGACGCCAGCGCCTTCGGGGCCTACCTGCACCAGGGCCAGATCTGCATGTCGGCGCGGCGGCTGGTGGTCGACCGCAAGGTCGCCGACGAGTACCTGGAGCGGCTGGCGGCCAAGACGGCCGGCCTGGCGGTCGGCGACCCGGCCACCCCGGGCACGATCATCGGCCCCCTCATCACCGAGCAGGCCCTGGAGACGGTGGCCGGCCGGGTCGCCGACGCGGTCGCCGGCGGGGCCCGGGTGCTGGCCGGCGGCGAGCGGGTCGGCCGCTGCTACCAGGCCACCCTGGTGACCGACGTGCCCGCCGACAGCGAGCTGGCCAGGGTCGAGACCTTCGGGCCGGTGGCCATGGTCGAGGTCGTGGACGGGGCGGACGAGGCCGTGGCCAGGGCGAATGCCACCGACTACGGCCTGGCGGCCGGGATCCTGACCGGCGACCCCGACCGGGGCATGGCCCTGGCCGACCGGCTCCAGGCGGGCATCGTCCACGTCAACGACCAGCCGGTGGGGGACGAGCCCCAGATGCCCTTCGGCGGGGTCAAGGACAGCGGCTGGGGCCGCTTCGGCGGCCAGGCCGCGGTCGACGAGTTCACCGAGCTCAAGTGGGTGACCGTGCAGTCCGGCACCCGGCCGTTCCCGTTCTGACCCGCGTCAGGAGGAGCGATGATCGCCCGCATCTGGAAGGGCGCCGTCCGCCAGGGGGACGGTGACGAGTACGCCCGCTACATGCGGGAGACGGGGGTCCCCGCCTATGCCGGGACCGCCGGCAACCGGGGCGTCTGGATGCTCCGCCGCGACGTCGACGGCCGCACCGAGTTCGTGATGTTCACCCTCTGGGACTCGCTGGAGGCGGTACGGTCCTTCGCCGGCGACGACTACGAGACGGCCGTCTTCTACCCCGAGGACGACCGGTTCCTGGTCGAGCGCGAGCTCACCGCCACCCACTACCAGGTCGACACCCAGGTGGCTACAGGATCCGGCTGAGGAACGCCTTGGTGCGCTCGTGCTGGGGGTTGGCGAACACCTCGGTCGGCACCCCCTTCTCGACCACCACCCCCTGGTCCATGAAGACCACCTGGTCGCCGACCTCGCGGGCGAAGCCCATCT
>DASZON010000362.1:0-3436 GCA_035550755.1 Actinomycetota bacterium
GTAGCGGCGCAGCAGCTGGAGCTTGCCGTCGGTCTCGGGCTGGGTGCGGGCGAACCAGTCGCGGTTGAGGTCGAAGCCGTAGGCGTTGCGGCGGGTGTCGGCCTCGCGGCCGTCGGGGTTCTGGGTCGGCAGCAGGACCACCAGGGCGTTGTCGAGGATCTGGCCGGCGGCGCAGTCGGTGCGGTCGGCCAGCTCGTACAGCACCCGCAGGGCGGCGTCGGTACCGCTCTCCTCGCCGCCGTGGACGTTGCCGGCGACCCACAGGATGGCCGGGGTGGTCCGGGCCAGGTGCTCGGCGACCACCCTGGGGGTGCGGGGGTCGCGCAGCAGGGCGGTCTGGAGCCGGATGCGGGCCAGGCCGGCCGGGGTGACGTTGCCGGGCCGGCCGACGATGGCGTAGCGCAGGGGCCGCCCCTGCCAGGAGACGGCGGCCGTGCCGGCGACCACCCGCGGGCTCGCCTTGGCCACCGCCTGGAGGTAGGCGTCGGACTCGGCCACGGTCACGTCCCGCTCCCCCAGCGGGAACCCGATGACCTGGGTCGCGGTGGGGACCTTGCCGGCCAGGGCGGGCGGGGTCCGGACCGGGTCGCAGGCCGGCGGGGCCGGGGCGGCGGCGGCCGCCAGGGCGGCCGGCAGGGGGGCCGCGACCAGGGCGGCGAGCAGGAGCAGGGCGACGAGTCGGGCACGGCGCATTCCGGACCTCCCCGAGGCGGGCGCTGGACCGGACGGCGCACGAAGAACCGACATTCTCCCACGAACTGGACAAGCTGGGGAGCCCCGAGTTGGGGTCAGCCGGCGGGGAACCCGGGGGCGTGGTCGGCGGCCAGGACGGTGACGGCCGCCGGGCGGACCTCGAAGGTGGCCGGCAGGGTCCCGGCGGCCTCGCCGTCGGCGTAGACGTGGAGGGGCCGGTCGGCGTCCAGCTCGACCCGGGCGGCGCGGTGGACGGTCACGGCCGGGTGCACGACGTGGCGGCCGCCGAACACCTTGGGGAAGGTGCGGAGGAACTCGAGCTTGCCGATGCCGGCGATCACGACCACGTCGAGGAGGCCGTCGGCCAGGCTGGCCTGGGGGGCGACCCGCATGCCGCCGCCGTAGCTGGGGCCGTTGGCCACCGCGACCAGCCAGCCGGTCACCTCCCGGGCCCGGCCGTCCAGGACCAGGCGGAACCGGGCGGTGCGGCCGACGGCCAGCTGGGCCAGCACGGCCCCGACGTAGCGGGGGCGGTTCCCGGCCCAGCCCAGGCGCTGGTTGGCGACCCGGTTGACCTCGGAGTCGAAGCCGGCCCCGGCGACGTTGAGGTAGCCCCGGCCGGCCACGGTGGCCAGGTCGGCCGGCCGGCGCCGCAGCCGGGTGAGCAGCCCGGCCGCGGCCAGCGGGTCGCCGGCCGGGAGCCCCAGGCTGCGGGCGGCGTCGTTCCCGCCCCCGGCCGGCACCACCCCCAGCGCCGCCCTGGAGCGGGGGCCGGCGTCGGCCAGCCCGGCCGCGCATGCCCCCACCGTGCCGTCCCCGCCCACGGCGACCACGGCGTCGACGGCCCCGGCGGCCTCGCAGGCGGCCAGGCGGGCGTCCTCCAGGGACCGGGTCTGGTGCTGGTCGACCTCGACCCCGTCGCCGGCCAGCAGCTCGGCCACCCGCGGGACCAGCCGCCCGGCCCGTCCGCCCCCCGCGGTCGGGTTGAAGACCAGCAGGGCGCGCACCCGGCGGCTAGTTCGGCGGCAGGACGTTCGAGGGGGCGGCGCCGGAGTAGCGGGCGCCGAAGGCCTCGGTGGACTCGCCCGGCATCTGCTTGGTCAGGTCGAGGCCGTAGCGGGCGTGGATGCGGGCCAGGGCGCCGGCGGCGGCGTCCATGACCTTGCCAGCCTGCTGGGCGGTGGCCGTGGCCTGCTCGACCAGGGCGGTGGCGGCCTCGCTCTTGGCCGGGGCCGCGCCCGCCTTCTCGAAGATGGTGGCCGCCTGGAGGTAGACCCCGAGCGCGGCCGAGTAGCTCTCGCGGACGCTGGTCAGCATGGGCACCCGGCCGCCGACGGCGTTGCTGGGCTCGCCGTCGGTGCCGGCGCCGGCCGGCGGGTCGCCGACCGTGATGGCGTCGACCCGCTGCTGGATCTCGCCCAGCTTGGCCGTCCAGCCGCTGGCCCGGACGGCCATCTGCTTGGGGGTGAGCTTGCCGCTGGTCAGATCCTGGGCGCTGGCGAACCCGGGCAGCGTGGCCGTGCCGGTGCCGACGACCGAGGGCAGCTGGTCGGTCTGGGCGCGCAGGTCGGCGGTGAAGCGGCGCACGTCGTCGCGGGCCCAGCCCTCCTCGGCCCGGTTGGCGGCCGCCACCAGGGTGCCGACGAGGGCGACCACGGCCAGGGTGACCGCGAAGGCGGGCGCCCGGTACCAGGGCAGGCGCCGCTCCACGGTCTGGATCCGCGGCCCGGTGGCGGGCCGGCGCACCGGCCGCCCCTGGCTGCGCTTGCTCTTGCCCTTGATGGCCACCCTTGCTACCCCGCTCCCAGCGTCGTCGTTGCGGCCCGGCCGGGCCCCGATCCGAACAAGCGTACCGCGAGCTAGGCGTCCGGCGCGCCCGCCCGCACCGGCCACACATAGGGCAGGTCGTCGGGGACGTCGGGGAACAGCGGCCGGTAGAAGTCCGGGTCCTTGCGGACCAGGCTGGACTGGTGGCTGCGGTGCAGGGCGGGGTCGCCGAGCCAGGGCGGCAGGGCGCCGGCGGCGGCCAGCTCGTCCTGGGTCCGGGGGCAGGCCACCCCGACCCGGGCCAGCTCCTCGCGCAGCTGCAGCTCGCAGCTGTCGGCGAACCCGCGGACGAACCAGGCCCGGCAGACGGTCACCCCGTAGGTGCCGAGGGCCTCCTCGTGGCCGCGCCACATCCGCACCGCCGGGTGGTGGCGCCAGCCGTAGCCGGGGTTGGTCAGCCCACGCAGCACCTGGAGGGCCTCGGCCCGCTGCTTGCCCAGACGCCGCTGGTCCAGCGCCTTCGCGCTGGCGGCGAAGTCGGGAAAGGGAAGGAACGTCTGCAGGGTCATGGCTCCCCGGAGCGGGCGAGCGCCTGGCGCCTGGCCCGGCGCGGCTCGATGAGATAGCGGGCGATGGCGGCGGCGGCGAAGTAGAAGATCCACATGGGGATGGCCATGGCGAACAGGCTGATCGGGTCCTGGCTGGGGGTGATCACGGCCGCGGCCACGATGATGACCGCCGCCGCCGGCCGCCAGGCCCGCAGCATGGCCGCCGACGACAGCAGCCCGACCATGGACAGGAACACCAGCACCAGGGGGAACTCGAAGGTCAGCCCGAAGGCCAGGCCCATGAAGAGCACGAAGCGCAGGTAGCGGTCGGCCTGGAAGAACACGGCGATGCCGTTGCCGCCCATGGAGACGAGGAAGTCGATCGCCTTGGGGAGGGTGAAGAACGCCACCGCCACCCCGCCGGCGAA
>DASZON010000363.1:0-2247 GCA_035550755.1 Actinomycetota bacterium
CTGGCGGGCCAAGGACTTCAGCGTGCTCGACGGCGCCGGCCAGCCGATCGCCCGCGTCACCAAGCGGTGGGCCGGCCTGCGCGAGCTGTTCACCGACGCCGACACCTACGTCGTCGAGGTCAGCCCCTCGGCCGTCGACCCCCTGCGCAGCCTGGCCGTGGCCACCTGCCTGGTCATCGACGTGGTGATGAAGCAAAAGGACTACGCCGACTAAGCACCGCCCAGGGCTTCCCGGACCGTCCGGGCCGCGGCCACCATGTTGCTCAGGGAGGCCAGGACCTCGGGATAGTCGCGGGTCTTGAGGCCGCAGTCGGGGTTGACCCAGAGCCGGGTCGGGCCGACCGCGTCCAGGGCCTCGGTGAGGAGCGTGGCCATCTCGTCGGGCGGCGGCACCCGGGGCGAGTGGATGTCGTAGACCCCGAGGCCGATCTCGCGGCCGTAGCCGGCCTGCTCGAGGTCGCGGACCAGCTCCATGCGCGAGCGGGCGGCCTCGATCGAGGTCACGTCCGCGTCCAGGCCGTCGATGGCCGGCAGGATCTCGCCGAACTCGGAGTAGCACATGTGGGTGTGGACCTGGGTCTCGTCGGCGACCCCGGCGGTGGCCAGCCGGAACGCCTCCACCGCCCACTCGAGATACTCGTCGCGGCGCTCCCGGCGCAGGGGAAGGGCCTCGCGCAGGGCCGGCTCGTCGACCTGGATCACCCCGATCCCGGCCGCCTCCAGGTCGGCCAGCTCGTCGCGGATGGCCAGGGCGAGCTGGCGGGCGGTCGCCTCCCGCGGCTGGTCGTCGCGCTCGAACGACCACTTCAGCATGGTCACCGGGCCGGTGAGCATGCCCTTGACCGGCCGCCGGGTGCGCGACTGGGCGTAGGTGAGCCACTCGACGGTCATCGGCGCCGGGCGGGACACGTCGCCGAAGATGATCGGCGGGCGCACGTACCGGGTGCCGAAGGACTGGACCCAGCCGAGCTCGGTCACGGCCACCCCGGCCAGCTGCTCGCCGAAGTACTGGACCATGTCGTTGCGCTCGGGCTCGCCGTGGACGAGCACGTCCAGCTCCAGCTCGTCCTGGATGCGGATGACCTCGGCGATCTCGTGGCGCATGCGCTCGACGTAGCCGGCCTCGTCCAGCTCGCCGCGGCGGCGGGCCGCCCTGGCCTTGCGGACCTCGCCGGTCTGGGGGAACGAGCCGATGGTGGTGGTGGGCAGGGGCGGCAGCCCCAGGCGGGCCTGCTGGGCCTTGCGGCGGACCTCGTAGGGGCTGGCCCGGTGCAGGTCGGGCTCGCCGACCCCGTCCAGCCGCCGGCGCACGGCCGGGTCGGTGGTCCGCGCCGACACGCGGCGCCCGGCCAGGACGCGGCGGTTGGCCTCCAGCTCCTCGGCGATGGCGTCGGTGCCCTCGGCCAGCCCACGGGCCAGGGTGACGACCTCGGCGACCTTCTGGCGGGCGAAGGCGAGCCAGGGCCGCACCTCGGGGTCGAGCTGCTCCTCGGCGGCCAGGTCGATGGGGACGTGCTGGAGCGAGCAGGAGGCCGAGACGGCCACCTCGCCGGCCAGGCCGAGCAGGGTGGCAAGGGTCGACAGGGACCGCTCGAGGTCGTTGACCCAGACGTTGCGGCCGTCGACCACCCCGGCGACCAGGGTGCGGTCGCCGATGCCGCCGGCCGCGGCCAGCAGGTCCAGGTTGCGGGCGCCGTCCCGGGTCAGGTCGAGGCCGATGCCGTCGATCGGGGTGCCGGCGAGCACGCCGAGGGCGTCGCCAAGGTGGTCGAAGTAGCTGGAGACGAGCAGCCTGGGCCGGGCCGAGGCGCCGCCGAGCCGGTCGTAGGCGTAGGCGAGGGCGTCGAGCTCGGCCACCGAGCGGTCCTGCACGAAGGCCGGCTCGTCCAGCTGCACCCACTCGGCCCCGGCCGCCTCCAGCTCGTCCAGCAGCTCGGCGTAGACCCCCAGCAGCGGGTCGAGCAGGCTGAGGCGCTCGAAGCCGCGCCCGGCCTCCACCCCGGCCTCCTTGGCCAGCAGCAGGAACGTCACCGGGCCGAGCAGGACCGGCCGGGTGGCGATCCCCAGCTCGCGGGCCTCGGCCAGCTCGGCCAGGGGCTTGGGGTTGGCCGCCAGGCGGAACTCGACCCCGGGCCCGAGCTCGGGGACCAGGTAGTGGTAGTTGGTGTCGAACCACTTGGTCATCTCCATGGCGGTGACGTCGTCGCGCCCCCTGGCCATGGCGAAGTAGGTGTCCAGGTCGACGGC
>DASZON010000364.1:0-2337 GCA_035550755.1 Actinomycetota bacterium
TAGGTGAGGGCGGCCTCGTAGGCGGCCAGGGCGTGGCCGGCCGCCTCCCAGGCGACCCCGGAGCGAGTGGCGGTCAGGACCCGGGCGGTGTCGGCGAACCCTCGGGAGTTGGCCAGGCGGTTGCCGGCCGGGACCCGGACCCCGTCCAGGGTGATCTCGGCCTGCCAGACGGCCCGCTTGGCCGTCTTGCCGGCCATCACGCTGGCCGCGTACCCACCGGTGCCCTTCTCGACCACGAACCCGCCGACCCTGCCGTCGTCGTCGCGCGCCCAGACGATCACCAGGTCGGCGAAGGAGGCGTTGCCGATCCAGCGCTTGGTCCCGTCCAGCACCCAGTGGTCGCCGTCGCGCCGGGCCGTGGTCTCCAGCGCGACCGCGTCCGAGCCGTGCTCGGGCTCGGTCAGGCCGAAGGCGCCGATCTGCTCCATGCGGGCCATGGGCGGCAGCCACCGCCGCTTCTGCTGCTCGTCGCCGAGCAGGGCGATCGAGGTCATGGCCAGCCCAGAGTGGACCCCGAAGAAGGTGCAGATGCTGCCGTCGCCGCGGCCCAGCTCCATCCCGACCACGCCGGCGGCCACCGTGCTCAGGCCCGGGCAGCCGTACCCCTTGATGGTGCCGCCGGCCAGGTTGAGGGCGGCCAGCTTGGGCACCAGCTCGAAGGGGAACTCGGCCCGCTCCCAGTAGTCGTTGATGATCGGGGTGACCTCCTTGTCGCAGAAGGCCCGCACCCGTTCGCGGACCTCGCGCTCGGAGTCGGTCAGGAGGTCGTCGACGCGGTAGAAGTCGGTGGAGGCGGGGCTGCGCTCGCTCATGGCCGGGGGTCCCTCCGCTGGGTTGGCTCCGCTTCGAGCGTACCCTCGGAACGCCGATCTCCTGGAGGTGCGTCCTTGACCCACGACATCCGTCGCGTCGCCGTGCTCGGCGCCGGCACCATGGGGGCGGCCATCGCTGGTCACGCCGCCAACGCCGGCCTGGCCGTGGACCTGCTGGACCTGGACCGCGAGGCCGTCGAGGGCGGGTTCGAGCGCCTGCTCGCCGCCCGCCCGGCCGCCCTGGCCAGCCCCCGGCTGGCCGAGTGCATCCGCCTCGGCAGCTTCGAGGAGGACTTCGACCGCCTGGCCGGGGCCGACTGGATCGTCGAGGCGGTCGTGGAGCGCCTGGAGCCCAAGCAGGAGCTGTTCGCCCGCGTGGAGAAGGTGGCCGGCCCGGCCGCGGTCATCTCCTCCAACACCTCCGGCCTGCCCCTCCACAACGTGGCCGAGGGCCGCTCGGACGACTTCCGGCGCCGGTTCCTCGGCACCCATTTCTTCAACCCGCCCCGCTACCTCAAGCTGGTCGAGCTGATCCCCACCGCCGACACCGACCCCGAGGTCCTTGAGCGCATGCGGGCGTTCGTGGAGCGGGTGCTCGGCAAGGGGGCGGTGGTGGCCAAGGACACCCCCAACTTCATCGCCAACCGCCTTGGCAGCTTCGCCGGCATGCACGACGTCCGCTACGCCCTCGGCAACGGCTACTCCATCGAAGAGGTCGACGCCCTGACCGGGCCGCTGGTGGGCCGGCCCAAGACGGCCACCTTCCGGCTGTTCGACCAGGTCGGGCTGGACGTGATGGTCGGGGTGGCGGGCAACCTCTACGAGCTGGCCCCCGACGACGAGAGCCGCGACGTCCTGCCAGCCCCCGAGGTGCTGCAGCGGATGCTGGACGCCAGGCTGCTCGGCAACAAGACCGGCGGCGGCTTCTACCGCCGCGGCCGGCGCGACGGCCAGACCGTGTTCGACGTGCTCGACCTGGACAGCCTGGAGTACCGGCCGTCGGCCACCCCGGAGCTGCCGATCGTGGCCGCGGCCCGCGAGCACGACGACCTCGGGGCCCGCCTTCGGTTCCTGCTCGACAAGGCCGAGGAGGACCGGGGCGCCCGCTACCTGCGCGACACCCTGCTGCCGTCCCTGGCCTACGCGGCCCGGCGGGTGCCGGAGATCGCCGACTCCCTGGTCGAGGTCGACCACGCCGTGGAGTGGGGCTTCGGCCACGAGCTGGGGCCGTTCCGGGCCTGGGACGCCATCGGGGTGGCCGACGGGCTGGCCCGCATGGAGGCCCTGGGGATCGAGGTCCCGGGCTGGGTGCGCGACCTGCTGGCCGCCGGCCACGACCGCTTCTACCGCGACGGCCAGGTCTGGAGCCCCGTGACCCGCGCCTACGAGCCGGTCCCGGTCGACCCGGAGGTCATCGACCTGGAACGGCGCAAGGCCGAGGTCGGCACGGTCGCCGGGAACGGCTCGGCCAGCCTGGTCGACCTGGGCGACGGGGTGCTCTGCTTCGAGCTCCACGCCCCGGCCA